>JAIBDN010000047.1 GCA_024686215.1 Gammaproteobacteria bacterium
ATGAATACCGGCGCACCCGTTCCGGTTGGCGTATCAGTCGCCGCGAGGAAGAAAAAAGCTGGGTATTCAATACGCCTGACTTTATGAACCTGTAGCGCAGCGTAGAGCCGTCGATGACACAGCTGTAGAAGCGATTACGCCCTAGGGGCGGGTGTGTCTACCCAGGATTCAGGCATGTAATCCAGCTGTAACTTACCCACACCCTCGCGCAATTGTGTTTCCAACTGGGCCAGCTCCTGGCTACCAATTTTCTGCTCGTAATAGTTGCGCACATCAGTCACCGCAGCCAGGTTATCCTTCGCGAGTTGCACACCGCGTTCGGTAAGCTGGATTTCCCTGGCGCGTTTATCACCGCTATCAACACAGCGGGCGATATAGCCGAGGCGCTCCAGTTCCTTGAGCATTTTCCCCATAGCCTGTTGCGTCACCTGGGCCCGCTCGGCCAGCTCCGTTACGCGCACGGCTCCCAGCCCCAAATTGGCAAAAACGGCGCTGTGGGAAGGGCGTATATCCGGGTAACCGCGAGACTCCAGTGCCCGCCAGATGCGGCGCTCGAAGTCACGGGAAAACTCCCGTAACAGACGCGACAGGTTATTGGATAGCTGATAAGCGATCTCCCGGTTAGTCTCGGCAGCTGTTTTGTTCACGACAGACTCCAGCGGACTGTTATATTTATTGGCTGTACGGTGTACTCAGTGTAGTTCAAACCTGGTACGTGTCATCCCAGGTGGCGAGACATTCTGCGTGGCGCAATTGAACAGCAGTATTACCTTCGGCTACACTGCGGCGCTTTCTATCCTGTGGAATGTAACAATGGCTAAAATCATTACCTGTAACACCAACGGTATCCGTGCCGCCTCACGCAAGGGGTTCTTTGACTGGCTGCAGCGCGAGCAGGCAGATGTGGTGTGTATTCAGGAGACCAAGGCCCAGGAACATCAGCTGGAGGACCCGGTTTTCAGGCCAGAGGGTTACCACTGTTTCTACAATGATGCGATCAAGAAGGGCTACAGCGGAACGGCCTTGTACAGCCGCATCAAGCCAATCAAAGTGACTACCAGCCTGGGCTGGGACCCACTGGATTCCGAGGGGCGCTATCTACAGGCAGATTTTAAGGGGCTGAGTGTGATCTCTCTGTACCTGCCCTCTGGCTCCAGTGGTGATGAAGCGCAACTCAGGAAGTACCGCTTTATGGAGGCATTTATCGAACACCTGCGCACGCTGCGACGCAAGCGTCGGGAGTTTATTATCTGCGCCGATTGGAATATCTGCCACAAGGATATCGACCTGAAAAATTGGCGGGCCAACCGCAAGAATTCGGGCTTCCTGCCCGAGGAGAGAGCCTGGCTGGATGTATTGTTCGATGAGGTGGGTTATGTGGATTCCTTTCGCCTGGTTAATCAGGAATCGGAGCAATACACCTGGTGGTCAAATCGCGGACAGGCCTGGGCCAAGAACGTGGGCTGGCGACTGGATTACCAGGTGATCACACCTAAACTTGCGGCCAGCGTGCGCTCGGCGGATATTTACAAGGAGGAACGTTTTTCTGACCATGCACCGCAGATCATGGAGTACGATTTTGTAATCAGTCGATAGTCAGGCGGCAGTACAATTGCGAGGCAGGCTGAAACCCTGTAAATTAGCGGGCATTTTCAACGTCCCTGAACGGGGCCACAATCAGGAAGTTATTAATGAGTTTGTTTATCGCCAGTGCCCACGCCCAGACCGCAGCGCCAGCCTCCCAGGGTGGGGAAATGTTCCAGATTTTCTTCCTTGTGGGATTGTTCGTACTGTTTTATTTCATTGCCATCCGTCCCCAGCGCAAGCGCCAGAAAGAGCACACTGAGATGGTCTCAGCCCTGGGCAAGGGTGATGAAGTCGTCACCTCATCAGGCATTCTTGGCAAAGTGACCTCTCTGGATGACAACTATATGGTGTTGAATGTCTCTAATAATGTCGACATGAAGTTCCAGCGCGTACATGTGCACGCGGTGCTGCCCAAGGGCACCCTTAAATCCATTGGCTGACGTGCCGCTGGTTTACCCACGCAAGCTGGATCTGGCCTGTACGCCGACCCCTCTGCAATACCTTGAGCGCGCCTCACAAAAGTGGGGAGACGGCCATCGACTGTGGGTAAAGCGCGATGATCTCACGGGCTGTACACTCAGTGGTAACAAGGTGCGCAAGCTGGAGTTCATCGCCGCCTATGCGCAGGATAATGGCTATGACACCCTGATCACCTGTGGTGGCCTACAGAGCAATCACTGTCGCGCCACGGCCCTGGTTGGCGCGCAGTTGGGACTGCAGGTGCATCTGCTGTTACGCGGTGATGAGCCGCAGGAGTACGACGGTAACCTGATGCTGGACCAGTTGGCTGGCGCCACAGTCTCCTGCTATAGCGTCGCGCAGTACGTGGCTGAAATTGGCGACCTGTTTGCGCATTGGCAGCAGCATTATGCCGAGCGCGGCAGTAAAGCCCTGGTTATTCCCACCGGGGGCAGTGACGGTATCGGGGCCTGGGGTTATATCAGTGCCTGCGAAGAGTTGTTACACGACTTTACCAGCGCTGGCATTGAGCAGGCGCACATTGTGACGGCCAGTGGTTCCGGCGGCACCCAGGCCGGACTCACGGTGGGCGCCGCCTTGCACAATCTTCCCGCCACGGTTTGGGGGGTCAATGTGTGTGATGATGAAGCGTACTTTCAGCGCAAAGTCGCTGCTGATATCGCCGACTGGAGTGAGCGTTATCCGGCTGTTGATGTTCCCGAGGTTACTGCGCGTGTACTCGATGGCTACGTCGGTGAGGGATACGGTATCGCAGGGCCTTCGGTTTTTGCGCTGATTGCGGAATTGGCCCGGTTGGAAGGGCTGGTGCTGGATCCGGTGTATACCGGCAAGGCGTTTGCCGGGATGCTGGAGGAAATACAGCAGGGGCGGTTTTCATCCTGTCGTGATATTGTCTTTATGCACACCGGTGGTGTCTTTGGACTGTTTCCACAGCGCGAGGGCTTTAGCTGGTAGGGCTGCAAGTCCTGGCATTTAGCTGGCGATAATAACAAAAAAAGAGAGATTGACTGATGGTCGACGCAATCACCACGATTAATGGCTGGGCCTGGGGTCCGCTGATGCTGTTATTGCTGCTGGGCACCGGCTTATATCTCAGCCTGGGCTTGCGTTTCATGACCTTGCGCCGTATTCCGGTTGCTTTGCGTCTGTTATTACAGGGCCGCAAGGGCAAGGGTGACGGGGACATTTCACCGTTTAGTGCTCTGATGACCTCTCTGTCCGCGACCATAGGAACCGGAAATATAGCCGGCGTTGCAACTGCCGTTGCACTGGGTGGGCCAGGGGCCTTGTTCTGGATGTGGATCACCGCCCTGGTGGGTATGGCCACAAAATATGCAGAAGCCGTTTGTGCAGTGCAGTTTCGCGAGAAGGACGAGCAGGGCAATTTCAGTGGCGGCCCCATGTACTATATTCGCAATGGTCTGCACAAACGCTGGCACTGGCTGGGTGTGGCCTTCGCCTTGTTTGGTTCGTTAGCGGGGTTCGGCCTGGCCAACACGGTACAGTCCAATTCGGTTTCGCAGGTGCTCGAGACAGCATTCTCTGTGCCGCCACTGGCCACCGGCGTGGTTTTGATGGTGATGGTGGGTGCGGTGGTGCTGGGTGGTATCAAGCGTATCGCCAGTGTGGCCAGTTGGTTGGTGCCGATTATGGCCGTTAGTTATGTGTTAATGGGCCTGCTGGTTATTGTGATGAACCTGGATGCAGTTCCCGGTGCGATCGTCACCATTGTGGATGCAGCGTTCACCGGTTCTGCCGCTGCCGGTGGTTTTGCCGGCGCCTCGGTGTGGGCGGCACTGCGCTTTGGTGTGGCCCGGGGAGTATTCTCCAATGAGGCTGGCCTGGGGAGTGCACCAATAGCCCATGCTGCTGCACGCACAAATGAGCCGGTTCAGCAGGGCATGATCGCGATGCTGGGGACTTTTATCGATACTCTGATCGTCTGCACCATGACCGGGCTGGTGATTGTTATCACGGATGTCTGGCCCAGTGGTGTCAGCGGCGCAAATCTCACCTCCATGGCGTTTGGGCAGGCAATACCCGGCGGCGAGTACGTGGTCACCATAGGGCTGTGCCTGTTCGCCTTTACCACCATGATAGGCTGGTCTTTCTATGGCGAGCGTTGCGTGGTCTTTCTATTTGGTACGCGGGCGATTATACCTTTCAGAGTGGCCTGGGTATTGGCCATCCCCGTGGGCACCCTGGTGGAACTCAACTTGATCTGGTTAATTGCAGATACACTCAATGCGTTTATGGCGATCCCCAACCTGATCGCATTAATTCTGCTGGGGCCCCTGGTATTTCGCATAACCCGGGAGTACTTCAATAGACCAGTGGAGCAATCCAGCAGCTAACGGTATTCTAGGTATATGCAACCGCAACTCGACGAAAAGCTGGTTATCGCGATCTCCTCCAGAGCTCTGTTCAATCTGGATGACAGTCACCAGGTCTATGAGCAGGAGGGCCTGCAAGCTTACTCCGAGTACCAGGTAGCCCGCGAGGAGGAACCCCTGGAGCCCGGTGAGGCCTTTCCGCTGGTGCACAAATTGCTGCGCTTGAACGACCGGTTGGGCCCGGAGCCACTGGTGGAGGTGGTACTGCTGTCGCGCAACAGTGCCGATACCGGGCTACGCGTATTCAATTCTATCCAGCATTATGACCTGGCCATACAGCGCGCTGCGTTCTGTGGCGGTGAAAGTCCCTGGCGCTATATCAATGCCTTCGGTTGCCAGTTGTTCCTGTCTAATGAAGCGGAAGATGTGCGTTACGCACTGGACTGCGGTGTGGCTGCGGCGACCCTGGTTTCGCGCAAGGGTGGTTCTTCAGACAACGACCAGCTGCGCTTTGCTTTCGACGGTGACGCGGTGCTGTTTTCCGATGAAGCCGAGCGGGTGTACAAAAGTGAGGGGCTGGAGGCGTTTACCGCCAGTGAAAAAGCGGCTGCCAGGGAGCCTTTGGCGGGTGGTCCATTCAAGCCTTTTCTATCGGCCCTGCAGCGTCTGCAGCAAGCGTTTCCCGTCGACGAGGCACCGATACGCACTGCGCTGGTAACTGCGCGCTCAGCGCCCGCCCATGAGCGCGTGATTCGCACCCTGAGAGACTGGAATATCCGGATCGATGAGTCGATTTTTCTCGGCGGTATGAATAAAACCGAGTTTCTCAAAGCCTATCAGGCAGATGTTTTCTTCGATGACCAGCAGTCCCATTGTGAATCCGCCAGCCCGCATATTGCCACCGGTCATGTGCCTCATGGCGTGGCAAATCCCTGAACTTTTCAGGGTAAATCGTTTATTACCTTTTATTTGGCTTTTTCAGAACTTAATGACTATTCTTCATAAGGAGTCTGGGGCGGTCAGCACTGACCAGCACGGTGAATTCGGAGATTTTTATGAAGCTTCAGCAGCTGCGCTACATATGGGAAGTGGCTCACCACGACCTCAATGTATCGGCAACGGCACAAAGTCTGTTTACCTCACAGCCGGGTATAAGCAAACAGATACGTTTGCTGGAGGATGAGCTGGGAGTAGAGGTTTTTGCCCGCAGTGGTAAGCATCTCACGCACGTGACTCCGGCGGGAGAGGCGATACTCGAGGCGGCTGGTGAGGTGCTGCGCAAGGTTGAAAGTATCAAGCAGGTTGCCCAGGAGTACTCCAACGAGAAAAAAGGCTCCCTGTCTATCGCAACCACCCACACCCAGGCGCGTTACGCGCTGCCCGAAACGATCAGCACATTCATCGAACGTTATCCCGATGTGTCCCTGCATATGCACCAGGGCACACCCATGCAAATTTCTGAAATGGCTGCTGATGGCACCGTAGATTTCGCCATCGCCACGGAGGCTCTGGAGCTGTTTTCCGACCTGGTGATGTTGCCCTGTTATCGCTGGAATCGGTGTATTTTAGTACCACGTAATCACCCTTTGGCCCAGCTTTCCCGTCTGACTCTGGATGATGTGGCGCGACACCCCATTGTGACCTATGTGTTCGGCTTTACCGGGCGCTCCAAGCTGGACGAGGCATTTTTAGAGCAGGGCCTGGTGCCCAGGGTAGTGTTCACGGCCGCTGATGCTGACGTGATCAAGACCTATGTGCGCCTGGGCCTGGGTATCGGCATTGTTGCGGGTATGGCCTACGATGAGGCTACTGATAAGGACCTGGTGGCCCTGGATGCCAGTCACCTGTTTGCCAGTAGTGTCACGCGTATTGGTTGTCGTCGAGGTACCTTTCTGCGCGGTTATATGTACGAGTTTATCGAGAATTTTGCCCCGCATCTCACTCGAGATATCGTTGATGAGGCATTCGCTCGCCACACCAAGGCAGAGCTGGAAGAGCTGTTTTCCCACCTGGAATTGCCGGTTTTATAAACCTGTAGACCTGTTGTTGACGGCGGGGCTTGTACCCGGGGGCGCAACTGGTTAGATTGTGGCGCTTTAAAACTACCTGCCCGAGGAGAATGACACATGGAACTGGCCTGCCTTGACCTGGAAGGAGTCCTGGTCCCGGAAATCTGGATCGCCTTTGCCGAACGTACCGGCATCGAAGAATTGCGCGCGACTACCCGGGATATTCCTGACTATGACGTATTGATGAAGCAACGCCTGGGGCTTCTGCAGCAGCATAATCTCAAGATGGACGACATCCAGGCGGTAATAGCCGAGCTGGAACCATTACCCGGTGCTATAGATTTCGTCGACTGGCTGCGCGAGCGCTTTCAGGTGATCATTCTTTCCGATACCTTCTACGAATTCTCGCAGCCGCTAATGCGTCAGTTGAAATGGCCTACTTTGCTCTGTCACCGCTTGATCACGGACGAGTCGGGGCGAGTAGTGGATTACAAGCTGCGGCAGAAGGACCCGAAGCGGGCATCCGTACAAGCCTTGCACAGTCTGAACTATCGGGTTCTTGCTGCCGGCGACTCCTATAATGACACCACCATGCTAGGCGAAGCCGACGTTGGCTTCCTGATTCACGCGCCACAAAATGTGATAGCCGAATTCCCTCAGTTCCAGGCACTTAACACTCTGGAAGAGCTCAAGGTGGCCTTCGTCGAGGCCAGCGACAGGCCGCTGTCTATTTAGGCGGGTGGCGGTGTGATTTTCTGGATTTTGGGAAAGTCTTCCAGCACTTGAAGAAATTTACCCACTTTGTCGTAGGTTTCCTGGTACTCCAGTTGCCACTGTGAGTCAGCGACAATGCCGCCACCGCCCCAGCAACGCACTTCGCCATTGGTACACTGCAGTGAACGAATGGCGATATTGCTGTCCATGCGTCCATCGGCACTGATGTACCCGACTGAGCCGCAATAGGCCTGCCTGGCTGTCGGTTCCAGTTCCGCGATGATCTCCATGGCTCGCCGCTTGGGTGCCCCGGTAATGGAGCCGCCGGGAAAGCTGTCACGCAGTAATTCAATGGCACTGCGCTGCGCTTGTAATTCCCCACTGATAGTACTTACCAGGTGGTGCACGGTGGGAAAACTCTGTACTTCAAACAAGCGATCTACGTGGATGCTGCCGGGTATGCAGCTGCGCCCCAGGTCATTACGCAGCAAGTCTACAATCATCAGGTTCTCGGCGCGGTCCTTTTCGGAGCGGCGTAACTCAGTTGCCGCCAGCTGGTCAGCTCGCTGATCCTCATAGCGCGCCCGGGTACCCTTGATGGGAGAGGTTTCCACGTGATTGCCGTGCAGTGAGATAAATCGCTCCGGTGACAGGCATAACAATGCATTATTGTCTTCCAGGTCGAGGAAGGCGGCAAAGGGCGCAGCAGCCACCGCGCGCAGGCGACGATAGGCATGCCAGGGATCGCCGCTGTAATCCGCACTAAAACACTGTGCCAGGTTCACCTGGTAACAATCTCCCGCCTGTATGTAGGCCTGGATCCGATCAAAGGCTGACTTGTACTGGGACTGGTCGAAATTTGAGACAAAATCGCCGTGCAGGCCGAACTCGGGGGTACGCTTGAGTAGCGGTTGGCACACTCTGGCCAGCAGGTCCTGGCGCAGTCGTGCACTGACTCGCGGCTGGGTCACCAGGACTGAGCGGCGCAACAGGTGGTCCTGTACCAGGCACCAGTCGTAAGCGTGCAGCCGGGCAGGGGGCAGATCAGTTGGCGGCAGTTTGCTAATGCCGTGCAAGGCATTGCCAGTGTCGTACCCCAGATAGCCCAACAAACCGCCGCAAAACGGTATGTCGTGGGAAGCAGGCTGTATGCCAGCGTAATGTTCACCGTGAAACTCACCCAGGGCGCTGAAGTATGCCTCGCATTCGCGCTGGTTGGCGCCTGTGCACAGGCCGGGGGGTTGTTCTGGCGCGGGTTGCGCCGCCATGATGTCGTAACGTCCACCCTGGGCGTGCGGAAAGCTGCTGTCCAGGAAAACGGCGGCTGGAAGTTCGCGTATGCGTTGGAATAGTTCACAGCCGTCCGGGCTGTAGGGGATTTCGTCCAGGGCAACCGTTTTGTTCATGCCGCGGGGCCTATTACTAGCATCAACAGAGCAGCAGGCAAAAGTTGACACTGAACATATGGGCGGGAAGTGCAGCAAAGCTTACAGCAGTGCGGAGACACTGTAAATTATTGCCAGCAACTGCATTGAAAAGACAGGTAAATGCGTTGAAATGACAAGCATCTGCTCGTCTCAGAATTGACTTTGGACGTGTATGGAATTACTGTATCTCGCCCGAATTTCTGGCAGGAATGCGCCATAAGCCTGCCCGCCATGACTGGCAACGAGCACACCTCGAAGAAGGTGTTGTCGGTCTTCCATAGCCCTGTTGGGCGAACGTTTGGACTTAGGACTATGAGTACACAGGACAGTAACAATTTGATCGCCTCGCTGGTTAACCCCTTCGCCGAGAACAACGAACAAGATTTCAAGGTACCCGGGCAAGTCGCATCTACCCCCGGCGCTTATGAAGAAGCCTTGAAATCCGGTTGGGACCTGCAGCAGCGCCCCTACAGGGCAGCAGGTGTCAAAAACACACAACGCCAGCACCAAAAAAATCGTATGACTGTTTGGGAGCGTATCCGCTACCTGGCAGATGAAGAGCCCACAATCCTCTACCAGAACTGGGGCCCGAATCTTGACGGTGCCTCACTGGTGACGGCAATCATCAAGGTAAACGGGCGTGATGTCGCACTTTACGGGCACGACTTCACCGTGCGTGCAGGATCTATGGACTCCACCAATGGCGCCAAGTTGGCCCGCCTGTTTGAACTGGCTGCAGCGCAGCGTATTCCTGTGGTCGGTATCAATGACAGCGCCGGTGCCTATATACCCGCGGGGGTCGGTGGACTTAACGGCTATGCGGAGGCATTTGCCGCGTTGCGCCGCATCAGCGGCATTGTCCCCAGTATTATGTGTATGTTTGGTTTCAATGCCGGTGGCGGTTCCTATTTGCCGCGTCAGGGTAGTTTCTTGATCCAGCCCAATGACACCTTCTTTGGCTTGACCGGCCCAGGTGTTGTTAAAACAGTATTGGGTGAAGATGTTACGCCTGACGAACTGGGTGGCCCTGGTGTGCACAGCCAGTCCGGGGTTACGGATTTTGTCGTTAAGGACGAGGTCGCTGCACTGCGCAAGGTACGCGCTCTGTTGAATTACCTGCCCAGCTACAATGGTGAACTGGCGCCATACCAGGCCAGTTCTGATCCGGCGAGTCGTAAAACCTGGGATATCGATATACTGCTGAAGAAAGCCTTCAATTCGAGTACGGGTTTCAATACCCCAATCGATGTTTCCATTTTGATTCAGCAGTTGTGTGATCATGGTGACTTCCTGGAGATTCAACCTGACCGGGCTCGCAATACGGTAACGGCTCTCGGGCGCATGGGCGGCAACGTCATTGGTTTTGTGGCCAATAACTCTGCGGTGTCTTCCGGGCAGGTAGATATTGATGCTGCCTACAAAAACGCACGTTTTATTCGCTTTTGTAATCTGTACAACATTCCTGTGATGTTCCTGGAAGATACCACTGGCTTTCTGCCCGGCAAGGAGCAGGAGAGTGGCGGTATCGTGCAGGCAGGCAGAGCGATGCTTGATGCTATTGTGGATTTGCGGACACCGCGCTTCCTGGTACTGATACGCAATGCTTTCGGTGGCGCCTATGCTGCATTTAACAGCTTCCCGGTGGGTGCCGATTTTGTAGTCGCGCTGCCCACAACGCGAGTAGCGGTGATGGGCCCAGCCGGTGTCGAGTATGTGTATAAAGATGAGCTGCGCAAAATGCGCGGCGCAGTCGCTGCTAAAGTGCAAGCTGAAACCGAGGCGCAGATCGCCGCGGGGCTTTCTGCAGAGCAGGCTGCCGAAACAGCTGAGCAACTGGTTGGGGACTGGGTTAAGTCCGAAGAGGCACTGTTGGTGCAGCGTTATGAGCGTGAATTGATGAATCCTAATGAGGCTCTCAGCCTGGGTTCGATTTCACAGATCGTAATGCCTTCAGACCTGCGCCAGGTACTTACAGAAAATATGGCGTTCTACCTGCGCCGCTACCAGGCCAAGGCGCTGCAATCCGTACAGCGTGAATTCCACTAATTCGGCCCGGCAAACTAATTCATTGAGGAATACAGGCGTGTCCAACGAATATTACCTGAATAACCCACTTATCCACCGCGATCGTAGATTGCAAAACAGTTCCGTTGAATGGGTAAAGCAGTTCAGCTGCACACACATGCGGCCATTGATTATTTGCCGCGGCCCCATTCGCAAGGAAGCGATGGATGTGTTCGCCGAGATGGGCATCGAGCACTTCGGCATATTGTTATCTGAAAAAGACTCGATTGTTTATCGCAATGCGCTGGCTCCTGAGTTGCGTTCACTCACCGATCCAGACCGTGTGCATCGCGTGCCAGACTACAGTGGTGCGAACAAAGAAGAGCGCGAGGAGCGTATTCAACAGATTATCGCTATCGCGCGGGATAACAACTACAACTCGATTTTTACCGGCTACGGCTTTATGGCCGAAGACGAGGCCATGGTGGCAGCCATGGAACGGGCGGGGCTTAATTTTATCGGCCCCTGTTCCCGAACGGTGCACGATGCTGGCCTCAAAGATGAGGCAAAACGTACCGCTTTGAAATGTGGCGTTTCGGTCACGCCGGGCATAGATAATGGCACCGCACTTACGCTGCTGAAGAAATCTCCTGATGCAGCGGCACTCAAGGCCCTGGTTACCGAGCATGACTTGCAGGTAGACGGCGCAGCTCTTGATGACGAGTCGATAAGCCTGGAAGATAAGGCTGATATGGTGTTGGCCGCCTCCTACATCAAGGGAGTAGATCTTTATACCGTCGATGAACTGTGCCTGACACTGACCGAAGCGGTGGATAGAATGACCGCCGATTATCCGGAGAACCGTGTGCGCCTCAAGGCCATCAGTGGTGGCGGCGGCAAGGGCCAGCGTATTCTGGCCATTGGTGAATCATCACGCACCGCTGAGATGGTGCGCGAGATACTCAACGAGGTTAAAACCACTGGCGTCGGCGACAACAAAAATGTTCTTGTAGAGCTCAATATCGAGACCACTCGCCACCAGGAAATACAGGTTATTGGCAACGGTACCTGGGCTATGACCATGGGCGGCCGCGATTGTTCTTTGCAGATGCACGAACAGAAACTTCTTGAGGTCTCGGTGACCCAGGAATCGCTGCTCAGCGCACTGGAGCAAGCGCAAGCCTCTGGTCAGGCAGAAGAAGAGCGTGTGCTTAAGCAGGATCTGGCAACGTTGCAAGAAATGGAGCGCGAAGCAGAGCTGTTTGGCGAGGCCGTCGGCCTTGATTCAGTATCCACCTTTGAGTGTATTGTCGATCGCGACAAGCATTTTTTTATGGAAATGAATACGCGTATCCAGGTGGAGCACCGTGTAACTGAACTTTGTTATGCCCTTAAATTTACCAACCCGGATAATGCCGAGGAATTTTTCGTTGTCGAATCACTGGTTGAAGCCATGGTTCTGTTGGCAGCACATGCCCAGAAGCTGCCCAAGCCAGAACGCCTGTTACGCAAGAATGACAGTGTGGAAGCGCGCTTGAATGCAACCAACCAGGCACTGCAGCCGCATGCCGGTGGCGTCATCGAGTCCTGGAGCGATGCTAGCGAAGGCGAAATTCGCGACGATCAGGGTATCAGTCTGCACAACCCCGATACTGACGTGTTTATGAAGTACACCCTCGCGGGTGCTTACGATTCAAACATTGCCCTGTTACTCACGGTGGGTGACACCCGCATGCAGGCCTATCAGCAGATGGCCGAAGCCATACGCCAGACGCGCATGCGCGGCCTGGATCTGTCTACCAACCTGGAGTTTCACTACGGCTTGGTCAACTGGTTCATCGGTCAGAATATCAACGCCCGTCCTACCACACGTTTCATCGTGCCTTACTTGACAGCCGTAGGGCAGCTTAAGAAACAGTGCAACGATCTGGACCTTAGCGATGCCTATCGGCAAATTGGAGTTGCCGCCCTGGCGCCGGTTGAAGGCGATGCGAAAAAAGCATTGGCGCAGACCCTGCAACTGAAAGAATCGCTGTTGCTGCGCCCGCTGCACATGTTGCTGGAGGAACCGCACATGCTCAGCGGTTGGCTCAGCGTCAATCGCGATTGCTATACCATGATCGAAGGCAAAATCTGTTGGAATGAAAACCCCATGGAGATGCTTGCCGATACTTACCATTTTTTGAATATGGATTACGTGGCGGGTGACAAGCCTCCCGCTGCAGCCATGATCTGGGGCCACGATAACGATATTCTACAGGCAGCGCTGGCTTTTTACGACGAGCTTAACAACCGTTTGAGTGCCGAGGATTGGCTGGAGCTGTGCTCTGTACTGGATTCAGAAGATGTTCCTGATGGCGTCGGTGCGCAACAGTGGATGGACGTCCGCAGCGCACACCAGGGATTCCAGGCTGGCGCAGACATTCTGGCTATCCTGCCCAGTATCGCCGAAGCTACCGGTTTCTATGAGCTGACCGTCAACAGCGATCTTAGCATCCATATTCCTGAGCGACTGACAGACGAGGCCCTGCAAGAGACGATGGCCAAAGTACTGGTGCCACCGCCTGCAGCCAAGTCAGATGAGATACTGTCTGAAAGTGGTGGCATGTTCTATGCGCGAGAAACCCCTGAACACGATTTGTACGTCAAACAGGGCGATCATTTCAACGCGGGTGACCCGCTGTTCATTGTTGAAGTTATGAAAATGTTCAACAAAGTGTATGCGCCATTTTCCGGCACTATCGATAAGATACTGGTCGAAGACGATGGTACGATCATTCGCAAAGGGCAACCCATTTTCAAGATTACCCCGGATGAGATTGTGATAGAGGAAGCTCCCGAAACCATCGCCACCAGGCGTCAACATGTTACCAGCCAGTTCCTGCAGCAGTTGTAGGGAGGATATAAAATGATTACAGCCCTTGATCACATCGCCATCGCGGTACCCGACCTGGAAAAAGCCATAAAGCGTTTTGTCGAGGATTTCGGTCTGCCATTGGGCGGCCAGGAAGATGTTGTTGAAGCCAGAACCACGGCCGCTTTTCTACCTTTGCCTCCGACCAGTATCGAGCTGGTTTATCCGCTGAATGGCGAGGGGCCGGTTGCCACTTACCTGGAGAAGAAGGGCGGTGGTATGCATCACCTGTGCTTTCGCTCGGACAACATCGAAGAAGACGTGGCCAGATTGCGAGATAAGGGCTACCAGTTTTTGGCCGATGCGCCCACACCGGGCGCACACGGCTCCAAAGTTATTTTCATACACCCCAAGAGCTGTGACGGCGTACTGATCGAAATTAATCAGCCTGCTGAAGAGCACTAGGCGTTAGCAAGTAACAAGGACTCATCCATGAGTGACAAGATTTACGACAAGGCCAGTGCCACACCGGAAAGCTGGAAGGAATTGGCGACCAAGCAGCTCAAGGGCAAGAGCCCTGATACGCTTACCTGGCAGACCGCAGAAGATATTCCGGTAAAGCCCTTGTATACCGCTGCTGATGTTGAAGGTCTCGAATATACCGATACCATGCCGGGCATGTCACCGTACATGCGCGGGCCCCAGGCGACCATGTACGCTGGACGTCCCTGGACTATTCGCCAGTATGCCGGCTTTTCTACGGCGGAGGAGTCCAATGCCTTCTACCGTAAAGCGCTTGCAGCCGGCGGGCAGGGAGTTTCCGTGGCGTTCGACCTGGCCACCCACCGTGGCTATGATTCAGACCACCCGCGTGTCACTGGCGATGTTGGCAAAGCCGGTGTGGCAATCGATTCGGTAGAGGACATGAAAATCCTGTTCAATGAGATTCCGTTGGATAAGGTGTCCGTTTCGATGACCATGAACGGCGCGGTATTGCCGGTATTGGCGGGTTATATCGTAGCAGCAGAGGAGCAGGGGGTTGCGCAGGAGCAACTGGCCGGCACCATCCAGAACGATATCCTTAAAGAATTTATGGTGCGCAATACCTATATTTATCCGCCTGCGCCCAGCATGAAAATTATCGGCGATATTATTGCCTACTGCTCCGGTAACATGCCGCGCTTCAATACTATTTCCATATCCGGCTATCATATCCAGGAAGCCGGCGCGAACGCCGCTCTGGAACTCGCCTATACGCTGGCTGATGGTAAAGAATATATCCGTACCGCAATTGCTGCGGGCCTGGGGATAGATGATTTCGCTCCGCGCTTGTCGTTTTTCTGGGGCATCGGCATGAACTTCTATATGGAGATTGCCAAGATGCGTGCAGCGCGCCTGTTGTGGACGCGCATTGTCAGTGAATTCAATCCGCAGAACCCCAAAAGCTCAATGCTGCGCACACATAGCCAAACATCGGGCTGGTCGCTGACTGAGCAAGATCCCTACAATAACGTCGTGCGCACCACGATCGAAGCAATGGCTGCAGTATTCGGTGGAACCCAGTCGCTGCATACCAATGCGCTGGATGAAGCTATAGCGTTGCCTACGGAATTTTCTGCCCGTATCGCACGTAACACCCAGTTGGTTATCCAGGAAGAAACCGGTATTACCAAGGTAGTAGATCCATGGGGAGGTTCCTACATGATGGAGAGCCTGACCCAGGATATAGCAGACAAGGCGTGGGAATTGATCACTGAGGTGGAAGAGGCCGGAGGAATGGCCAAGGCCATTGAAACCGGTATGCCCAAGCTGCGAATCGAAGAGGCAGCGGCCAAGAAACAAGCGCGTATCGATCGTGGTGATGACGTAATCGTAGGCGTCAACAAGTACCAACTGCAGGAGGAGGAGGACGTCGATATCCTGCAAATTGACAATGATGCTGTGCGCGAATCCCAGTTGGCGCGTCTTGCCAGTATTCGCGAATCCCGCGACGAAACGGCGGTAGAGGCTATACTGGAAGATATATACCAGTCTGCGGTCAGTGGCGAGGGCAACCTGTTGGCCTTGGCCATCGAAGCAACGCGCCGCCGCGCCACGGTAGGGGAGATATCTTTCGCTATGGAACGTGAATTCGGCCGTTTTAATGCCCAGTCGCAAACCGTATCCGGTGTCTACGGCTCGGCCTTTCAGGAAGACGAAAACTGGCAGGGTATCAGCAAAGATATCGATGATTTTGTTGAACAGCATGGGCGCCGGCCGCGTATGCTGGTTTGTAAGATGGGTCAGGATGGTCATGACCGGGGCGCCAAGGTGGTGGCAACCGCATTTGCCGATGTTGGTTTTGATATCGATCTATCACCCATGTTCTCCACACCGGAGGAAGTGGCGCGACAGGCTATCGAGAATGACGTACATGTAGTCGGTGCTTCTTCTCTGGCTGCAGGGCACAAGACGCTGGTGCCGGAGTTGGTCGATGCGCTGCGCAAGCAGGGTGCGAATGATATTGTGGTGATTGCCGGTGGAGTCATCCCCAAGCAGGACTACGAATATCTCTATAATGCAGGCGTTAAGTGTATCTTCGGCCCGGGTAGTCCTATTCCGGTATGTGCCCGTGAAGTGCTGGATGCGGTGAACGCAGCCCAAACCTGATACTGTTTTTTGCTCCCCGGGTCATCGCTGTGGTAGTTTTCTTCTTATGACATGCCATTCTTTTCTGGAAGCCGGATGAGTAATTTCGATTTAGAATCGCTGCTCAGCGGCAACCGGCGATCATTAGCTAAAGCCATTACCCTGGTAGAGAGCAAGCTCACCGCCCACCGGGAGCAGGCCCAGAGTATTCTCGAGCAGGTGCTTCCCCACAGCGGTAACAGCATCCGCATCGGCATTACCGGTGTGCCAGGTGTTGGTAAATCCACTTTTATCGAAGCCTTTGGTCTGTACCTGATAGAGCAGGGCAAACGCGTGGCGGTACTCGCGGTTGATCCAAGCTCCCCCATTGCCGGCGGTTCGATCCTCGGCGACAAAACACGAATGGAAGAGCTGTCGCGGCGCGAAGAGGCGTTTATTCGTCCTTCACCTGCTGAAGGGGCATTGGGAGGTGTGGCGCAAAAGACGCGCGAGACCATGCTGCTGTGTGAAGCCTCGGGCTACGACGTCATCCTGGTGGAGACAGTCGGAGTAGGGCAATCGGAGTACCAGGTTGCCGGGATGGTGGACTTCTTTATGGTGCTGATGCTGCCTGGCGGCGGTGACGAGTTGCAGGGCATCAAGAAAGGCATCATGGAGCTGGCAGACGCCCTGGTGATTAACAAGGCTGACGGCGACAGTGAAAGGCTGGCCACCATGACCCAGCGGCAATATACCAGCGCAATGAACCTGCTTCGACACACCAGTTTCTGGACGCCACGAGTAATGACCTGTTCGGCGTTGAAGACGATTAACATCGATGCAGTGTGGGGAATGATAGTAGATTACTATTTTCAGGCGGTTCAGGAGCACGCATTCCAGGGCAAGCGCGCGCAGCAGAACCGCGACTGGATGCATCAACTGGTCAACGAAATGTTACTGTTGAAACTCTCCGGCAATTCCCAGGTGAAGGCGATGCTGCCGCAGCTCGAGCAAGAGGTCGAAAGCCAGGACATTACTGCTTTCGCTGCTGCCAGGCGCATCATGGATAAGCTGTAGCCCCACGGAGCACAGGAATTATGCGTTTTTATGCTCTGGAAAAACTGATTAACCTGCACGACAACTACACCCGCCAGTTCAAGATCGACAATCTGCAGCTTTTGCTGATTCAGCGTTTGGGCGAACCTTTGCTCATCGAGGCAACCTGCCCGCACCGCGGTCACCCTCTGGATGTGGCCACTATCGACAATGGCATTATCCAGTGCGCCTTACACCAGTATCAGTTTGCTATCGACGATGGCCGCGTACTGCATGCCACGGAAGAGCCCTGCCGAGGATTGCGCACCTTTGAAGTGATTTATGAAGGTAATGAGATCGGGGTTATGCTCGACGACTAACACTGAACGGCTTGTCACCTACTCTCTGGTGTAATACCGGGAGTCTATTTTCTAAATCCTGTTTTTGTCGCGGTCCCGAGTGGGCTATACCCCCTTCGGTTGAAAGTTCACGCCCTCAGGGGGTATAGCCCACTCGAGACCGCTCTATCGCAGCCTCTGTTGAATTAGACTTCTATGAATCAGCCTATCCCTGCCTTTGCGATGTGAGCAGTGTGGTGGGCCGAGCGCCAGCTGAAGGCGTGCACTTCCAACTGAAGCTGGCGCTCGGACCAGCGCATTGCGGTTTCGAAGGAGAATAAAACCTGTGTCCGACGCGGTGTTCCTTCGGTCGTCGCTACACCTGATGGGGACTACCCCCTTCAGTTGAAAGTTCACGCCTTCAGGAGGTA
>JAIBDN010000110.1 GCA_024686215.1 Gammaproteobacteria bacterium
AGGCGCATCAGCAAATGGGCGAGCGTAGATTTGCCAGCGCCATTGGGCCCTGTAATTGCAACGGTCTCGCCCGCAGTAATATGCAAATCCAGGCCCTGTAACACCGATTTGCCACCCGGATAGTGAAAGCTCAAATCCCGAAAGTCTATTTCGCCGCGCACTGGCGGCAGTTCCGGTTTGCCCGCATCGTCCGGCTCGGCTTGTTCGCCAAAAAATTCGATAATACGCTCCGCCGCGCCGCGGGTAAGCTGTACCTGCCCGTATACATTGGCCAGTTGCTTGAGCGGCTGGCTGAGCAACATGGCGTACAGCAAAAGGCTCACCAGCTCAGCCGCAGCCAGTTCACCACTGTCGATACGTCTGCTTCCCAGCCACAGCAGTAATAACATGCCCAGGCCAGCCAACAAACCGATGGCGGGGGATAGCGCTGATTGTATGCGCAGTTGCTTTTTGGAAAGGCTTAACAGGCTCGCGTTGCGCTCCTCGAAACGTTTCTTTTCGATCGGCTCCCGCACAAACACCTTGATAGCCGGCCGCATGGTGAGGCTCTCATCGAAAAAGGCGATGAGCTGGCTGTAGGCGTCTATCCAGGCCCGGGAAAGGGGCCGAATGCCGCGGCCGATGACCTTCATGGCCAAATAGTAGGCGGGCAGCAATACTACCGCCAGGGAGCCGATCAAAGGATCGATCAGCATCATCATGACAAAGGCCCCGGTAAAAGTAAGCAGCAGAGGCAGCAACTGGACGAGGGTATCGGTAATAAAACTGCTGATGTACTCGGCATCATTGCTCAACAGCGCCAGCACATCGCCACCGCGCCGTTGCTGCAGGTAGTCCATCGGCAGTGCCTGCAAGTGCTGGAACAGGCGTGAGCGCAGGTTGGCAGTCATTACTTCGCCGGTGCTGCCAATGAAATACTGGGTGGCGAAGCCGAGTAAACTGCGCAAAATGACCAGGGCGAGCCACAAGATCAGCACGCTTTGCACACTCCAGGTTGCCTTGTCCTGGGTCAGTAAAGCCTGGGTGAGTTTGCCTGCCAGCCAGGGTTGAGCCAATGCCGCAGCGCTACTCAACAGCAATAAGGCGAGCACTGTAAGCAGGACATTGCGGTGCGGTGTAATGTATTGAAGGAGGGTTGTGAACTTCATTAGCCGGTGTCAGCCCAGTGCTGCCATTGTGGGATTTGCTTAAATCATTTGTTAAGGTAGGTCAGCCTACACACCGAGACCTTTGTGCGCCACCATCATGGGACGACTCAAAAAATTCATGGCTCTGGAGGCCCGTAACAAGCTGTTGTTACTTCGGGCGTGGTGCATGCTTGGCTGCTTCCGGGCAATAATGCTGGCGTTGCCTTTGAAACGTCTGACCCGTGGGTTACAGCACCATCCGGGGCCAGTAGTTCCAGCCGCATTGGGGCCTCAGCAGCAGCAGGAGGCCCGGACAATCGGCGCCATGGTGGCGGCCGCCGCTAGTATCACGCCCTGGCAGAGTCGCTGCCTTTTGCAGGTTTTGGTGGTGCAGCGCCTGCTCGCAGCGCGAGGTGTGCTGGGCCATTTTTATCTGGGCGTGTGCCGCAACCCGTTCCAGGGGATGGCCGTTGGCGACATCGCAGCCCATGCCTGGCTACAGTGTGGTGACCTGATCGTAAGCGGCGCTGCGGGGCACGAGCAATATACCGTCATCTCCACCTACAGCTGGAAGCTGCAAGCCAACTCGAAGTGACAGACTTCTGGCTAGACCTGACCCCCATTCCACGATATCGTGCCCATCCATGATGACAGAGTTCTGTCGCTGGAGCATTTTATGAAAATCTCTTTACTACCCCTTTTTCTAGCTGGCCTGATGGCATACCTCCCCCTGAGCGCAACCGCGCTCATGGATAAAAGAGAGGCCCGCGACACAGTGGTTAACATGCTTGGCGAGAGTCAATCCGCTGCTGCGGTGATAGCGGCTCTGGTGGCAGATGGGCGTGGCCTGATTGATGCAACTATTTTCGCGCTGGTTTCCGGTGGCGAGGAAAATCGAGAGGCTATCGCCAGGGCGGGTATTGCATCGGCGGGCAGCCTTGCCGAGGCGCAGTCGGTGGCAAATGCACTGATCGCCACAGCGGGCGCCACGGGTCCTTTGGCTGATGTTGTGGCCCAGGAAATGAAAGCCTACCGGGAAACCCTGACACCACCGAGCACCTATCAAGGCAGTGGTATTGCCACGGGCGGAGGCGGGCAAGCCGTCAGTCCCTCAAGTTGAAACATCGGCCGGCGCGTGGTCCGGGTCGTTGTGTGCGCTGACGGAGCTTATGCTGCCAAGCGCCATTAACGCCCCCGTGCTGTGAAAGCTCTTATTTCCTCCCTGCCCGATCGACTCGAAAAAACACTTTTCGCCAGCTTTATGGCCATTCTGGTATGGGCACCCCTTCCCTTTGCTTCCAATCGTATCTGGGGTGGCGCCCTGCTGGCGGTGTTGGTGGGCCTGGTACTCTGCGCCTGGCTGGCATTGTACCTGGGTGGGCGGACAAATATTCATTCCGGCGTGTGGCGCCGAGCCCGCCTGCCGTTAGTTCTGTTGGTGCTGGTTCAGGTCTGGGTTGGTTTACAAATACAGTACCTGCCCCGCGCTATAGTGGAAATGTTTTCTCCCCAGGCTTATGCCTGGCACATTGAGGAAGGTTGGCTCAGCTTTTCACTGGACAGGGAGTACAGCAAGTACTACCTGATGCGCGGTTGTACTTACACGGCTGGTTTTTTCCTGACGCTGGCGTTGGTCAATACACACAACCGGGTAAAAGTTTTGCTGCAAATCCTGGTGTTCAGTGGCACGTTTCAGGCCGCCTACGGCGCATTTATGGTGTTGAGTGGACTGGAACTTGGCTTTTTCGTGGAAAAATACGCGGGTCAGGGGGTGGCCACAGGCACTTTCGTCAACCGGAACCATTTGGCGGGCTATCTGGTGATGTGCCTGGCGGCCGGAATCGGCCTGCTACTCTCCCAGATCGCTTCCGATGCACCGGGCTCCTGGAAGGAGCGCCTGCGCCGCTGGTTGCGGCTGCTGCTCAGTCCGAAAATTCGCCTTCGCATTTATCTCGCTGTGATGATTATCGCCCTGGTGCTCACCCGCTCTCGCATGGGCAATATTGTGTTTTTCATCTCACTTGGTCTTGCCGGGGCGATGGCTATAGCGACTGGGCAGCGCTTTTCCATGCGAGTGACTGGGTTCCTGGGCAGTCTGGTGGTGATAGATATGGCCATTTTGGGCAAGTGGTTTGGCCTCGATAAATTGGTGGAGAGACTTGAGCAGACCAATTCGGGTTCGGAGGCGCGGGTTTGGTCCAATGAATACTCGCTCAACTACCTGGCTGATTTTTCACTCACAGGTTCTGGCGGGGGCTCTTTTTACGGCATTTTCCCCAACTATCAGGCTGCGGAATTACCGGGATTCTATCAGCACGCCCACAACGATTACCTGGAATTTGCGGTGGAATTGGGGCTTCCGGCCACCGCTTTACTTGGAGGTGTCGTAGCGCTGGCGCTGTGGAACGGTTTTCATCTGCAACGCCTGCGCCGAACCGCCCTATACAAGGGAGTGGGGTTTACGGTGATCATGACAGCGTTCTGGGCATTAATTCACTCGACCGCTGACTTTAATTTGCAAATTCCGGCCAATGCCCTCACCTTTGTCACCATACTCTCGCTTGCGTTTATTTGCCGGAAATTGCCCGGCCGGGGACAAAGCTCGGTGTAGTGCTGCACTGCTGCCGTAATCGGAAACCTGATTTTACGTTTGTATGAAATAAAATAGCATATATATCAACAAGTTACATAAATTTTTGGAATGCAGTCCACGCTGTGAAGCAGGCGCCTTTTACCCAGGTACGATGCGCAATATAATGCGCGACGAAGAACAGGTATCGAGTATCTATAAGCTCGGACCCTACCACGACCAGGACGTGACCCATGTATAGGGAGGTTTCCCTGAAGAGTATA
>JAIBDN010000006.1 GCA_024686215.1 Gammaproteobacteria bacterium
AACAGGGCTATAGATTGATCGGCTTGCAATGGACACCTCGTGGGTGGTGCGCGGTGCGCACCCTTGCTATGCAAATAGTATAGGCCTTACCACAGCGGTTTACAGGTTAGCCGCGTGGAAGGCCAGGTGCTCACCGATAAATGACGCGATAAAGAAATAGCTGTGGTCATATCCGGGTTGCATGCGGATGGTCATCGGGTAATCTGCCTCAACACTGGCCTGTTGCAACATGCCTGTATGCAGCTGCTCCTGCAGAAAGTTATCCGCATCACCCTGGTCTACCAACACCGGCAGACGCTCCGCTGCAGTGGCTAGCAGCGCGCAGGTATCATATTCACGCCAGGCCTGTCGGTCGTCCCCCAGGTAATTGCCCAGGGCTTTTTCACCCCAGGGGCAACTTATGGGTGCACAGATCGGTGAAAAGGCCGATACAGACTTAAATTGCCCGGGATTTTTCAGTGCGATGGTCAGCGCGCCATGCCCTCCCATGGAATGCCCGGAAATACCGGTGCGAGACGCATCCACCGGGAATTCCGCAGCGATCAGTGCCGGCAATTCAGCGGTAATATAGTCGTACATACGGTAATGCTGGCTCCAGGGTGCCTGGGTCGCATTAACGTAAAACCCGGCACCGAGACCAAAATCATAGGCGCCTTCCGGGTCATCCGGCACGCCCTCGCCACGCGGACTGGTATCCGGCGTGATAACGGCTATTCCATGCTCCGCAGCATAGCGCTGGGCACCCGCCTTGGTCACAAAATTCTCATCGGTACAGGTCAGCCCTGACAACCAGTACAGCGCAGGAACCTTACCCTGTTCCGCCTGGGGAGGCAGGTAAATGGAGAAACTCATAGCACAGCCCAATACCTGGGAGGCATGTGAATAACGCAACTGCCGACCACCAAAGCATTGGTTAACGCCTATCTGTTCCATTTGCGTAATCCCCACCTAGTACTGCACAACGGAACGGATACTTTCACCGGAATGCATCAGGTCAAAGGCCTTGTTGATATCCTCCAGCGGCATGCTGTGTGTAATCAGGTCGTCGATATTGATTTTACCTTCCATGTACCAGTCTACTATTCTCGGCACGTCGGTGCGTCCGCGAGCACCACCAAAGGCGGTACCGCGCCAGGAGCGGCCAGTCACCAATTGGAATGGCCGCGTGGAGATTTCCTGGCCAGCACCTGCCACACCGATGATGCAGCTTTCGCCCCACCCTTTGTGACAACACTCCAGGGCCTGGCGCATCACATTGACATTGCCAATGCACTCGAAGCTATAGTCCACGCCGCCCCCGGTTAATTCCACCAGGTGGCCGACCACATCGTCCACCTCCGACGGGTTTACAAAGTCGGTCATACCAAACTTGGTTGCCAGCGGCACTTTATCCGCATTGAGGTCGATACCGATAATGCGAGTGGCACCCACCAGGCGGGCGCCCTGGATTACGTTGAGGCCAATCCCGCCAAGGCCGAATACGGCAACAGTAGAACCTGCTTCCACACCCATGGTAAACGCTACGGCGCCAATTCCCGTGGTCACGCCACAACCGATGTAGCAAATCTTGTCGAAGGGGGCATCTTCGCGCACCTTGGCCAATGCTATTTCGGGCATAACGGTGTAGTTAGAAAAGGTGGAACAGCCCATGTAGTGCAAAATGGGCTTTCCATTCAGGGAGAAACGACTGCTGCCATCCGGCATCACGCCCTGCCCCTGGGTTTCACGAATCGACTGACATAAGTTGGTCTTGGGATTGAGGCAAAAGTTGCACTCGCGACATTCCGGGGTATACAGGGGAATAACGTGGTCGCCGGGCTTGAGACTGGTGACACCCGGGCCTACCTCAACCACAATACCCGCGCCCTCATGACCCAAAATAGCGGGAAAAGCACCCTCAGGGTCATCGCCAGACAGGGTAAATGCGTCGGTATGGCACACGCCCGTGGCCTTGATCTCCACCAGCACTTCACCCTGGCGCGGTCCCTCCAGATCCACTTCCACTATTTCCAGGGGCTTGCCCGCCTCAAATGCCACAGCTGCGCGTGTTTTCATTGCTATTGGCTCCCGCCTATTGAAGATAATTTAAAAGCATCTAAGCATAGCGACACAGAGAAAATAATAAAGGGCTATTGCGAGAATTTACGCGAATAGCTCGGACGCAAAATGTCCGCTGCCAGGGCGCACTGATAACACTTCAAGTACCCGGCAATGCGGCATCGCAAGCCTCCACGAACTCGAACCGCGGCACCTGCTTGCCATCACGCACAACCGTTTCCTCAAACATCGCAAGCGGCCTGACCCACAGACCGCCCTCGCCATAGAGCGGGGTATACACCACCATGGACTCCTCAGTTTCAGAATGCCTGGCTACCCCGTGCACCGCGTATTCGCCGCCCTTGAAGTGCCGGTACTTACCCAATCGTATTGTCATATAAAACACCCTGTAATTTTGCATGGCACAGCAGCGCGTGCCAGGCAAACATGCAAACCCCGCGAGCAAAACAGATCCAGATTGAAAAGTAAAACACCTTATAGAGTAAGCTCGTGACGCGGCGCGCACACCGTCAAAAAGCCAGTCTGCCATGCACTAATGCGTTTTACTTCTTAAGGAAATGTTATTAGTAGCGAAATAATCTTTAAACAGTGATTTCCACAGAGTTATGTCATCGTTTTTTCATAATTGACCGTTTTTCATGTAGTTTTAATACCTAATACATCTAAAGAGATCTATCTTATATTTCGAAAATATCTAATAACCCAATAATTTACACCGTTTCCAATTACGCAGAATCGGTGCGCGATTCGCTGGTGCTATACTGCAATTGTCAATCGAGCCGGGGCTGAAATTGTGCTCTGCTGGGCAGGTCCGGCGCGGCGAAAAACAGTGATTTCTCAGGAGAACACGGTATGAAGCGCCACTACTATATCAGCGACGACCTTGACGATCTCGAAATCGTTGAACGCGATCTCGAGTCTGCCGGAGTCACCACCCCCCAAATACATGTGCTGAGTGAAGATGACTCAGGCGTGGAATTACACCATCTACACAATGTCGAGGCAGTGCTGAAAAAGGATGTAGTACACGGCACTGAATTAGGCGCTGTTGTCGGCGCCATCGGCGCTGTGGCAATACTCCTGCTGGCCTGGCTGTCCGGACTGACTGAAACCTACACCTGGGTACCGGCGATCTTTCTTGCCGTCATCGTACTCGGCTTTTGCACCTGGGAAGGCGGCCTCATCGGCATACAGGAGCCACACGTGGACTTTCGCAGATTCCAGGGCGACCTCGAGCAGGGGAAACATATCCTGTTCGTAGATGTCGATACTGAACAGGAGGGCCTACTGCACAATGTAGTAACCAGCCATCCCAAGTTAGTGGGCGCTGGCGAAGGTGATTCAACCCCGGGCTGGGTCGTGGGTGCGCAGAAGAAATGGACTCGATTTATGCAATTGGCACCCTGAGTGCGCAAAACTAGTTTTGGCGTGGGGCAGGCAGAGCACTAACCCACGCAACGGCAAACCTCCCAACAAAAATCATAAGGGGATTAGGCATCATGGTGATCGTAGTTGTTCTGGTGCTGCTGGTCATTGGCTCTCTCTTATTCCACTGGCTGAGTCCCTGGTGGTTTACCCCGATAGCCTCCAATTGGGGCACGATTGATACCACCATTGATATCACCCTGTACATTACGGGCTTTGTTTTTGTCGCAGTAAACCTGTTTCTGGCTTACGCCATTTACCGCTTCCGCCACGATCCATCGCGTCGCGCACACTACGAACCCGAAAACAAGAAACTGGAAACCTGGCTCACCGCCATTACCGCGGTGGGCGTCGCAGCAATGCTCGCGCCGGGTCTTATCGTATGGGCAGACTTTGTCGATGTGCCCGAGGATGCGGATGAAATTGAAGTGGTCGGTGCCCAGTGGCAATGGAACTTTCGCCTGCCAGGGGCTGACGGTAAACTGGGAGAAGTCGATGCGCGCTATATAGCCCCAGACAACCCCTTTGGCATGAATGCCAACGACCCGGCAGGCAACGACGATGTGCTGGTATCCAGCAACGAATTGCACCTGCCTATTGACCGACCGGTAAAGGTCTTACTGCGCTCCAAAGATGTCCTGCACGATTTCGCAGTACCCCAGTTCCGCGT
This sequence comes from Gammaproteobacteria bacterium, assembly GCA_024686215.1. GTDB lineage: Bacteria > Pseudomonadota > Gammaproteobacteria > Pseudomonadales > Halieaceae > JAACFI01. Next base: position 4,154 of record JAIBDN010000006.1, read on the forward strand.
CAAAATGGATCTCGTGCCTGGCATGGTCACCTATGTGTGGTTTACCCCCACAAGAACTGGAAAGTTCGATATTTTGTGTATGGAGCTGTGTGGCATAGCGCACTATGCGATGCGCGGTTACGTGGTGGTAGACACTGCCGAGGACTTCGACAGCTGGCTGGCCGAGCAGACCACCTGGAGCGACATGCAGGCGATACCTGCGGGCAATGCAATCGCCGGCAAAGACTCCTTCGCAGTATGCGCGTCCTGCCACGGCCAACAGGGTGAGGGCAACGTGGCGATGAATGCGCCCAGCCTGGCCGGACTGCCCGATTGGTATATCGCACGACAGCTGGACCACTACAAGCGGGGTATTCGCGGCGCGCACCAGGACGATGTCTACGGCAAACAGATGGCACCCATGGCCAACATGCTGGCCGATGCCACTGCGGTGCGCAATATCACTGCCTATATAACAACGCTTGAAGCGAGCGTACCGACCAGCACACTGGATGGCGACCCGAGCCGCGGAGCATCGCACTACAACAGTTGCGGTGCCTGTCACGGCGCTCAGGCACAGGGCAATTACGCATTGCAGGCGCCACGATTGGCGGGACAGGAAGATTGGTATCTGAAACGCCAGCTGCACAATTTTCGGCTCGGCATACGCGGTGCCCACAAGGAAGATACGTATGGTCATCAGATGGTACTGATGGCCCGCTCATTGCAAGACGATCAATCAATAAACGATTTACTTGCCTATTTGAATACGCTGTAAAAGAAGCGCTATTCGTGTAGGCATAGGGAAGTAGTGAACCGAGGAAAACAGCATGCAACACGTGGCCATCGCTGACCAGATCGACGAGATGCACGATCCGCAGAGCTTTGTGACCAAGTATATCTGGAGCCAGGACCACAAGGTCATTGCCATCCAGTACTCACTCACCGCGATCTTTGTCGGCCTGGTGGCACTGGTCCTGTCGGGCCTGATGCGACTGCAGTTGGGCTTCCCCGATACATTCGACTTCATCGACCCCACTGCCTATCTGCAATTTGTCACCATGCACGGCATGATCATGGTGATTTATCTGCTAACGGCCCTGCTGCTGGGTGGCTTTGGCAATTACATGATCCCGCTGATGATTGGTGCGCGGGACATGGTCTTCCCCTATTTGAACATGCTGAGCTACTGGATGTACCTGCTGTCGGTTCTGGTTCTGCTATCAAGCTTCTTCGCCCCCGGGGGGCCGACCGGCGCGGGGTGGACACTGTACCCACCCCAGGCGATCCTGCAGGGTACGCCAGGCTACGACTGGGGCATCATACTGATGCTCGCCTCACTGGCGATTTTCATTATCGCGTTCACCATGGGTGGCCTGAATTATGTGACCACGGTACTGCAGGCGCGCACCCACGGCATGACCTTGATGCGCATGCCGCTGACCATCTGGGGCATCTTCACCGCGACCATCCTGGGCCTTCTGGCCTTTCCCGCCCTGCTGGTCAGCGCCATCATGATGATGCTGGACAAGGTCCTTGGCACCAGCTTCTTTATGCCAGCCCTGGTGTCCCTGGGTGAATCCCTGGACTACACAGGCGGCAGCCCGGTTTTGTTCCAGCACCTGTTCTGGTTTTTCGGCCACCCCGAGGTCTACATCGTCGCCCTGCCTGCTTTTGGCATGGTGTCCGACGTACTGGCGACGCATGCACGCAAGAATATTTTCGGCTACCGCATGATGGTCTGGGCCATCGTTGCAATCGGTGGGTTGAGCTTTATCGTGTGGGCGCATCATATGTATGTCAGCGGCATGCACCCCGCCTTCGGGTTCTTCTTCGCAACCACCACCCTGATCATCGCGATACCTACCGCCATCAAAGTCTACAACTGGGTGCTCACCCTGTGGCAGGGCAACATTCACCTGACCGTACCCATGCTGTTTGCCATCGGTTTTATTTTTACCTTCACCCACGGCGGCCTGACTGGCCTGTTCCTGGGTAACGTGGTTATCGACCTGCCGCTGTCGGATACCTATTTTGTAGTGGCCCACTTCCATATGGTAATGGGTGTCTCTCCCGTCATGGTGTTATTCGCTGCGATCTATCACTGGTACCCCCTGATCAGCGGAAGAATGTTCAACGTGACCCTGGGCAAAGCCCACTTCTGGTTTACCTTCCTGGGAACCTACGCTATCTACCTGCCCATGCACTATCTGGGCTTCCTCGGCGTACCGCGGCGCTACTTCGCCATGGGCAGCACAGACTTCATACCGGAATCCGCCCAGTCGCTCAACGCGAGCATCACCATCTCGGCACTGATCGTTGGCGTGAGTCAATTACTGTTCCTGTATAACATTTTCTGGAGTTTGCGCCACGGCAAACAAGCCGGACACAACCCCTGGGGCGCCACCAGCCTGGAATGGCAAACGCCCGACGTACCCCCTCATCACGGCAATTGGGGCGCCGAATTACCCAGGGTCTACCGCTGGGCCTACGATTACAGTGTTCCCGGGGCCGAGCATGACTTCATTCCACAGAATCACCCGGTTACCGACACCGAAGGCACCGCCGGCGATCATGGGGAGAGCGAGAAATGAAAGCCCTGAAAATACTGCGCAGCAAGCCCTGGCTACACGACTCTGAAGTCGCTGTCGCGGCCCCCCAATACGCCGGACCGGACACCGCGGCGGCGGGACGTATCGCGCTGCGCTTTTTCCTGCTTGTGGTGAGCGTGCTGTTCTTCCTGTTCATCATTACCTTTCTGTCGCGCTCCCAGTATCCGGATTTCGAGGCTCTGGCCGGCGCGCCGTGGCAACCCTTTACCGATCCATCCAGGCTCTGGTTCAACACCGGCTTATTGGCGTTTAGCAGCCTGGCTATGCAACTGGGGCTGGCCGGAGCACACCGGGGAAAATTGAACATTGTGGTAGCAGGGATCAGTGCCGCCGCATTCTTTGCGGTTATGTTCCTGGTGGCCCAGCTGGATCTTTGGCTGCACCTGCAGTCCATGGGCTTTTATGTCGGTGGTAATCCTGCCAACAGTTACTTCTACTTGCTGACAGCGGTCCACGGATTACACCTGATGGGTGGCCTGATGGTGCTATCTAACGTGGTCTTTCGCGTGTGGTACGACGATGAGCTCAGTAGCCTGAGTAGCCCCCTGCAGCTGTGCACCACCTACTGGCATTTTCTCCTGGTTATCTGGCTGGTGGTATTCGCGCTGCTGACCAGCCGCCCCGAAACCATTAACGCACTGGCCGCCATGTGCGGATTTTGAGAGTCATCACATGACCCTACAGACGGACAAGAGTACGGACTATACGCAACCCGGTGTCGCGGGAATGGTGAGCGACTGGTCCTCTGACAGGCAGGCCTTCGACATGCCCTGGGGCAAGTTGATGATGTGGATCTTTCTACTCAGCGATACCTTTATTTTCAGCGTATTCCTAACCGGCTATATGAACGTAAGGCTATCGGCGACTGATAGCTGGCCACTTACCAGTGAGGTATTCGCACTGGAAATAGCAGGCACCCACATGCCATTGGTGCTGATTGCGATCATGACTTTTATCCTTATCACCAGCAGCGGCACCATGGCAATGGCGGTCAACTACGCCTATCGCGGCGACAAGCGCAAGACCTTCCTGCTAATGGCGGCCACGGCCGCACTGGGCGCATCGTTTGTCGGCATGCAGGCCTTCGAGTGGACCAAGCTTATCGTGGAAGAAGGCGTTCGCCCCTGGAGCAACCCCATGGGGGCGGCACAGTTTGGCTCGACGTTTTTCATGATCACCGGATTTCATGGCCTGCACGTAACGGCCGGCGTGATTTATCTCAGTATCGTGGCACGCAAAGTGGGACGCGGCGACTACGACCGCAAGGGATATGTGATTGTCGAAATCGCCGGCCTCTACTGGCACTTCGTCGATCTGGTCTGGGTGTTTATCTTTGCATTTTTCTACTTGTGGTGAGGTATAACGATGAGTGAAGTCGCCGGCCAACAACACCCCATTGGTATCTACCTGAAAGTCTGGCTGTTGCTGTTTGTGCTCAGCACCTTTTCTTATTTGGTAGACTTTTTCCAGGTGCAAGGCTACCTACGCTGGACCTTGATCCTGATCTTCATGTTCCTCAAGGCAGGCTTCATCCTCGCCATCTTCATGCATGTCTCCTGGGAACGCCTGTCACTGAAATATGTGCTGTTCGTGCCACTCATCGCCATCGCGGTGCTAATCATGTTGATGTCTATCGAGGGCGATTACACCTACGCCACCCGGGGCATCTTTTTCGGCCGGTAAGTGCAGCTATCACTATGAGCGCTTCAATTCGCACCCGTTTCCTGCTCGGCTTCCTGCTGGCCAACGCCGCGATAGCGGTGGTAGCCGGCCTGCTCATTTACAACCGCCCCGACTCGCCGCCCCTGATTCAGGGCGTACTGTTACCCGATGCCCGGGAACTGCGCTCGTTCAGCCTGTATGACCACCATAACCAGACGTTCAGCAACGCGGACCTGCAAGGCCGCTGGCACCTGGTCTCGTATGGTTTCACCACCTGCCCGGATATTTGCCCCACCACCCTGTCTGAGCTTGCCGGGGTCGCAGCGCGGTTACAGGAACGGGGTAACGATGACCTGCGCTTCCTGTTTTATACCGTCGATCATCGCCGCGACACTTCTAGCCAGATAGCCAGCTACCTGCCGTTTTTTCACCCGGATTTCATCGGCCTCACCCACCGCGACGACAGCAACAACCCGCACCTGCCGTTCGAGAAGAGTCTCGGCATCGTTGCGCAACTGGTGCCGGTCATAGAGGAAGGCGTCGAGCCGGACGCCAATAACTACAAGGTCTATCACGGCGCCACATTGTTCCTGATCAATCCGCAGGGGCAGCTACAGGCGATTTTGGAAGCGGATGAGAACAAACAGGGTAACCAGGCATTTGACCGGGAGAAAATCCTGCGAGACTACCTGGCAATACGCCGATATCTGGGATAACTGGTCTTCTATTTCAAGGGCTGCTGAACGCTAATAGCGACGGATAAACTTGACCACTTACCCTGCGTTTGACATCCTCCTGTTCTGTTGTTCCCTCGCGTACAAATGCGATCGGGGGCTTTCGGCGCATCGCCTCTTGCGCCGCCACTAGCGCCGGGTATAACGAACCAAGTGAAAGAAAAAACTGCAGAATCGACTTATTCTGGCCACACCCCCATGATGGCCCAATACCTGGGTATCAAAGCAGATCACCCCCGCGATATGCTCTTTTACCGCATGGGGGACTTCTACGAGCTATTCTACGACGATGCCAAAAAAGCGGCCGAATTGCTGGATATCACCCTTACCGCCCGCGGAAAATCAGCCGGTGAGCCGATACCCATGTGTGGCGTTCCTTACCATGCCGCCGAGGGCTACCTGGCCCGCCTGGTCAAAGCAGGGGTGTCCGTAGCCATTGCCGAGCAGATTGGTGACCCGGCGACCAGCAAGGGACCGGTGGAACGCAAAGTGGTGAGGGTCATTACACCGGGTACGCTTTCCGATGAAGCCCTGCTGGAAGAACGCGCAGACAACCTGTTACTGGCCGTAGCGCAACACTGCGACAATTATGGCATCGCCTACCTGGACTTGAGCAGCGGCCGCTTTCGGGTGCTGGAAGTCTGCGGAGAGGAGGCGCTGACGGGCGAACTGCAACGCCTGGACCCAGCTGAAACGCTCTACCAGGAGACCATAGGCAACACCACGGTTACCGCGCGCACCGGCGCACGCGGCCAGCCCGAGTGGGAGTTCGATGTGGAGAGTGCGCGCCGCGCCCTCAACACCCAGTTCCAGACGCACGATCTCAAGGGATTCGGCTGCGACGAGCTGGCCCTGGCCATCGGTGCCGCCGGTTGCCTGCTGCAGTATGTGAAAGATACCCAGCGCGGCAATTTGCCCCACATCCGTAGCATGGCGAATGAAAGCCGGGCTGAGAGTGTCATCCTGGACGCGGCCACCCGCCGCAACCTGGAGATCGACATCAATATGAGTGGCGGGGACAGTAATACCCTGTTCTCGGTGATGGACAAGGGCGTCACTGCCATGGGTAGTCGTCTGCTGCGACGCTGGCTGCACCGCCCGTTGACCAGTATCAGCGTGCTACAGGCACGCCATGCCGCTATCCGCTCACTGTGTAATAACTACTACTATGAGACCGTGCGCGAAGCACTGAAGCCGATTGGCGACATGGAACGCATATTGTCCAGGGTGGCGCTGCGCTCCGCCCGTCCGCGGGACCTGACCCGCTTGGCCAGTTCATTGTTCGCCCTGCCCCGCTTGCGTTCGGAGCTGGCACACTGCGATGCGGCACGCCTGGCGCAGCTATCCCTGCAGGCGGGGGACTACCCGGCAACCTGTGACCTGCTGCAGCGGGCTGTTAAAGAAAATCCACCGGTGGTGATTCGCGACGGTGGCGTGATTGCCGACGGCTTCGACGCGGAGCTGGATGAACTGCGCAAGATCAGCAGCAATGCCGGGGATTACCTGCTGGAGATTGAGAAACGAGAGCGCGAGGCCACTGGCATCAGCACACTGAAAGTGGGCTATAACCGCGTACACGGCTACTACATCGAGATTAGCCGCGCCCAATCGGAGGCTGCTCCGGCAGAGTATGTGCGGCGCCAGACCCTGAAAAATGCCGAACGCTTCATCACCCCCGAACTCAAGATCTTCGAAGACAAGGCGCTGTCCAGCAAAAGCCGTGCGCTGGCTCGCGAAAAAGCCCTGTACGAGGACTTGCTGGAGCAACTCAACGAGGAACTGGCGGAACTACAGGATACCGCTGCAGCGGTCGCGGAAATTGACGTACTGGCCAACCTGGCAGAGCGAGCAGACAATCTCAGCCTGTGTCAGCCGGAGTTCTGCACAGAGCAGGTGTTGGAAATTCAACAGGGGCGCCACCTGGTGGTGGAGCAGGTACTGGAGGAGCCCTTTATTGCCAACGACACCCTATTGAACGAGCAGCGCCGTATGCTGCTGATCACCGGGCCGAACATGGGTGGTAAATCCACCTATATGCGCCAGAATGCAGTGATTGCGCTGCTGGCGCATATTGGCAGCTATGTACCAGCCACTGCGGCAAGAATGTCGCCCATGGATCGCATATTTACCCGTATTGGCTCCTCCGATGACCTGGCCTCCGGACGCTCTACCTTTATGGTGGAAATGACCGAAACTGCCAATATCCTGCACAATGCCACCCCCAGCAGCCTGGTCCTGATGGATGAAGTGGGCCGCGGCACCAGCACCTTCGACGGCCTTAGCCTGGCTTGGGCAGCGGCTGTAGAGCTGGCCCAGTCGGTACAAGCGTTCACCCTGTTTGCCACCCATTATTTCGAGCTCACCAGCTTGCCCGAAACCTGCCCTACCATGGCAAACGTGCACCTGGATGCCACCGAGCACCAGGATCACGTGGTGTTCCTGCACCACATTCAGGAGGGCCCGGCCAATCGCAGCTACGGGATACAGGTAGCCAAACTGGCCGGCATTCCAGCCCCGGTACTGGCGGCGGCGCAGGAAAAACTGCACGAGTTGGAGCGGGACAGCGCGCAAACAAGCGCCGTGGCAACGCCGGGCACACCCACCCAGACCCAGTCAGACCTGTTTGGCACGTCCGCGCCCCACCCTGTGGTCGAGGCCCTGGAAGAACTGGATGTTGACGACCTCAGCCCCAGACAGGCGTTGCAGCTGCTCTACGATTTGAAGTCGAAGCTGAAGTAAATAATCAACAGTCGATGGGGCAGGCCTATGCTTTATCCCTCCCTGAGGAGGCCTCAATTATAGGCCTGACCCCCTGGTTTCTTAGCGCCCAAAGAAATTCTGCAAAATAGGAACGGTAGCCGTGATCATCGTCAGGCCGAACATCAGGTAGATGCGACTGCACCACCTCCAGTAAACCACCATAGGCGATAATGCCAAGGCAAACGTAGAGATAGTAAGACCTGGCCTTTAATGCCCGATAACCGAGCACCGCGAATATGTAATACACCAGCAGGTGAGTGACCTTATCCAGATGTTCAATGCCGTCATCAATGCCCGGGCGCAGTGAGGCGAAGGCGACGATGCCAGCGTACAAAATGAAAACTACAGTACTCATAAGATCTCGCGAACCGCATAGACGAGGCCTATCATAGACTACGTGACGCGACGACCCTGGGCGACCATATTATATGGTTTTCCGGTGAAGGGTACTGACAAGTTAGCTCGTCCAGGTCATTGAAACGATAGTACAGCCAGACAGTGTAAGAAATGATTTCGGGTGGGGGCGCCTAGCTGGAATCGGTGACGTTTATATGTATTCGTTGGTAGATTCTACCAATTACGGTGAATTAACTTGCCAGCACCCCCGTTTGGCTTCTACTCAATCAGGAAGGAGAGCCATCAGCCGCCGCTTCTGTGGTTTTGACTTCCATCCCCGGACGAACCTTTTGATGGCCCTCAGAGATGACACGCTCACCCTTCTTCAGCCCCTTCTTGACGATCCATTGGTGTTCATAGGATGCGCCTGTTATCACCATGCGTTTCTCGACCTTGTTGTCTTTATCGACAACGAACACGTGTGTCCCCTCCTGGGTCTGGAGCAAGGTTGTTTCCGGAATCAACAGCGCATCGGCCTGGTGTCCGACAATCATCCGCAAGGGGATGTACTGTCCGGGTATCAGTGAAACTCGCGATCCCTTCTCCGGATTCGCAAATTCGTAGCGTACCTGGATTGTGTCGGTAGAAGGGTCGATCAGGGCACTGACGTAATTCAGGTTGCCGACGTGTGAATAGATGCTGCCATCCGGCATCACCAACTCACCGGTGAATTCCTGAGGCACGGTTGGGGCCAGCCCTTGTTGCTGCAGTTGCTGTATCCGATACAACTGCTCTCGACTAATATGGGATATAACGTAAATCGGGTTGATCTGCACCACCGTGGTCAATTCAGTCTGCTGTTTTTGAACCAGCTCGCCAACGTGCGCCTCCGTTTCCTCAATCCGGCCGCTGAAAGGGGCGGTAATATTGGTGAAATCCAGGTCCAGCTCGGCATTTTCAATGTCGGCATTGTCTGCGTCGATCAATGCCTTGTACTCAGCTTTTCTGGAATCAGCTTGCTCCTTTTTCTCCACCGAAACATTGCCTGTGTCGGCCAGCCGATCGTATCGCGCCGCTTCATTGGTCCAGAATTTGTAGCTCGCCTGGTGCTGCTCGAGTTGTGCCTCGAGTGCATCGAGCTTCGCCTGGTATGGACGAGGATCGATTACATACAGCGGATCCCCTTCTGCAACTTCGCTGCCTTCGGTAAAGCGACGTTCGAAGATATAACCGGACACGCGTGGCACAATCTTTACGGTCTTCACCGGCTGCACGGTGCCGGGCACTTCGAAAACGATGGGAACGGACTCCTGTCTGACTTCAGACACAACAACCCCTGGTGGCGACACCTTGGATGTCGGTTTGGATTGTCCGCAACCTGCCAGACCAATGTGCAGACCGCACGCTGTAACCAGGACAATCGCTTTCGTCAGATATCTTTTTTTCACCGTCTTCATCCTAATAACCTGTTTAAGATTCGATGTCTTGTTGTGGCTCTGTGTTCGAAGAACTTACTGCATCAGCCGTTTTTCGTTCTCGCATGCGCTCGATGACGACATAGAATATCGGGACAAACACGATCAGAATCGTAGCCAGCGTCAGTCCACCCACCACCGAGGTACCCAGGGACCGGCGTGCATTGGCGCCTGCGCCGCTCGCCAGTACCAGTGGCATGAGACCAAGGATGAATGCGAAGGCAGTCATCAGGATCGGCCGCAAGCGAATGCGGGCCGCTTCCATTGCGGCCTCGACCACACCTTTGCCCTCGTCGTGCAGGTCCTTGGCGAATTGGACAATAAGAATGGAGTTCTTGGCCACCAGGCCGATCAGCATGACCAGGCCGATCTGGCCGTAGACATCCAGATCCATGCCGCGCAACACCAGGAATCCGATGGCTCCCAATAGTCCCAGTGGTATAGCCAGCAGAATCATGATGGGCATGGACCAGCTTTCGTACTGGGCGGCGAGTACCAGGAAGACGAAGATCAGTGACATGGCAAACACCACTGGGGCCAGGTTGCCCGCGGCCTTCTGCTGGTAGACCAGATTGGTCCATTCGTAGCCGAACCCCTCCGGCAGGAACTCGGCGGCTAGTTCCTCCATGACGGCATTGGCCTGCCCTGAGCTGTAACCCGGCGCCGGGCCGCCGTTGACCTGGACCGAGGTGTATTCGTTGTAGTGCGGAATGTTATAGGGTCCGACCATGGGTTTGATGCTGACGAATGCGCTCAGCGGGATCATCTTGCCTTCATCGTTGCGTACTTTGAGCCGGGTGATGTCATCTTCCCTGAAGCGCGCGTCCTTCTCGGCCTGTAGATAGACGCGATAGACACGTCCATACTGATTGTACTGGTTGACGTAGAGCGAACCGAGGTTAATCTGCAACGTATCGAAGATGTCGTCCAGTGAAACTCCGCGGGTCTTGGCTTTGACGCGGTCGACCTCAAGGAAACGCTGCGGCACCTCAGGGTCGAAGGTCGAGTAAACCCCGGCCAGTTCCGGTCGCTTGCGCGCCTCGGCCAGGAAGTTCTGCAGCACCTTGGCCAACTCTTCCACACCCAGACTGTTGAGGTCCTGGATCTCGAAGTTGAAGCCACCGGTAGAACCCAGACCGGGAATCGGTGGCGCGTTGGCCACCAGCACTACGGCTTCCGGAATCCGCGCCACCGCACCCTGTAGATGCCCCATGATCGCCTTGAGCTGCGTGTCCGGCGTCTTGCGCTCATCATACGGCTTGAACACCACAAACACGGCAGCCGAAGATGGGTCCTGAATCGCATCAATGAAATTATAACCGGATATAGCGATCGCATTGGCGACCCCGGGCGTATTCGAGACGATCTGGTTGATCTGCTCAACCACCGCCTCGGTGCGCTGGACGGTCGCCGCCGACGGGAGTTTCGCCAGCACCAGGACATAGCCCTGGTCCTCGGCCGGGACGAAAGCGGTGGGTGTCGATTCGAACAGCACCAGCGCCAGGGCGCACAGGCCGACAAAAGCGAGTGCTACCGGCACCCAGGCTCTGGACAGGGTTTTCACAGAATTGGCGTAACCATTGGAGAGCTTGTCAAAGGCAGAGTTGAATGCGCGAAAGAAGCGGTTCTTTTCACCCGTCTCCGGGCGCAGCAGCACCGCCGCCAGCGCCGGGCTCAGCGTCAGGGAGTTGAAGCCGGACAGGCCGACGGCAATAGCGATAGTCAGGGCAAACTGGTTATACAGCTGTCCGGTCATACCTGGGATAAAGGCGACCGGAACGAAGACCGCCATCAGCACGACGGTAGTGGCGATGACCGGCCCACGCACCTCTGCCATGGCCTGCTCGGTAATTTTCTTCATATCGGTGGCGCCGGACTCCAGGTGCCGGTTGACGTTTTCCACCACCACGATGGCGTCGTCAACCACCAAAGCCACGGCAACCACCAGGCCCAGCAGGCTGAGGGTGTTGATGGAGAAACCGAAAGCCGCCATAAAAACGAAGGTGCCTATCAGCGATACCGGGATGGCGATCGTCGGAATCAGGGTGCTGCGGAAGTTCTGCAGGAATACGAACACCACCAACATAACCAGCAGGATCGCCTCCACCAGGGTAATAATAACTTCCCGGGTGGATTCCTCGATAAATCGGGTGGTGTCATAGTGCACGCTCCATGTTAGATCCTGGGGAAAATGCTCCGCCAGGTCATCCAGCACCGCTTGTACGTCCCTGGCGATCTGGATCGAGTTGGCGTTGGCCAGTTGGAAGACTGCCAAGGCAGCGGTGGGCTTTCCGTCCAGACTGGTGGACCAGGAGTAATCCTCAGACCCCAACTCCACCCGGGCCAAATCCTTGAGCCGCACCACGGTGCCATCCGGATTCGCGCGGACAACGATATTTTCGAACTGCTCCACACTCTCCAGACGTCCCAGGGTATTGAGCTGAAACGCGAATGCCTGCCCATCGGGCGCAGGCGGTGCACCCAGCTTGCCCGCCGCCACCTGGTTGTTCTGTTCCTTGATTGCGTTCTCCACATCGGTAGCCGTCATGCCCATATTGGCCAGTTTGTCCGGGGCCAGCCAGATGCGCATGGCGTACTTGCGCAGGCCGAAATTGTTGATCATTGCCACACCATCGATGCGTGCCAGACGATCGGTGATATGGATGTCGGCGTAGTTCTGCAGAAACGCCTGGTCGAAGGTGCCCTCGGGGGACGTCAGGTTCACGATCAGGACGATGTTGCTGGAGTGCTTCTCGATCGTCAGCCCGACCTGATTCACCTCGGGCGGCAGCTGCGACAGGGCCTGGTTGCTGCGGGTCAGCGCTTCCACCTGGGCGATGGACTGGTCGTAACCGACCTCGAAGGTCATGGTGATGAGCGAATCACCGTTATTGGTACTGTTGGAAGACATGTAGATCATGCCTTCGGCGCCATTGAGCTGTTCCTCCAGCGGCGTAGTGACGGTACTGGCCACCACGTCCGAGCTGGCACCGATATACTGCGTAGACACCTGGATCTGCGACGGTACCAGTGGCGGATACTGGGCGATGGGCAGCACGAACATGGTGATAAGCCCGGCCAGTATCATCATCAAGGCAATGGCGGCAGCAAATATGGGACGATTGATAAAGAAGTTCATAAAATACCTAATGCCAACGCATGATCGCTGTCACTTTGTAAGATGGTAGTGACAAGTTAACTCAATGTCATTGGCTGGCGCTATCAATTTGAGGCAAGACTGATCGGAAATGCGTCATCAGGCCCCACTTTGGCCTTTATCTGCCAGGGATTTTCGCTTGTGATTTCCACTTTTGTAGCAAAAATAAGTTAATTTACCAGTACCAAATTGGGGATTCAATTCCGCGCGCCTAACAGGTAAACTACCGCCCCTTAGTTAAGGCACCACATTTTAGAGAGGCTTTTCAGGAATGACTTTTGTTGTAGGCGAAGATTGCATCAACTGCAAACACACGGACTGCGTGGAAGTTTGCCCGGTAGATTGTTTTTACGAGGGCCCAAACTTCCTGGTGATCCACCCGGACGAGTGCATTGACTGCGCCCTGTGCGAGCCGGAATGCCCGGTAGATGCCATTTTCTCAGAAGATGAACTGCCGGAAGACCAGCAGGTATTCCTGGAGCTGAACGCAGAGTTGGCGGAAGTGTGGCCCTGCATCACCGAGATAAAGAGCCCCCTGCCCGATGCCGAAGATTGGAAAGGCAAGCCCAACAAGCTGGAACTGTTACAGCGCTAATCACTGCCATGACCTGTTAACACAGGTCATGCAGACGCCAACCCCCGGTGACATGCAAAAGCGTCTGCCGGGGGTTCTTCGTTTTCGGTAAGCCCTCAACCGTCTAAATACTCTTACACGTTTTGTGCAGTTTCTCTTGGCAGGGTTAAACTTCAGCGACTAGACTTAACAGCGTTTAGTAAAATTCTGGAGGTAACCCTAGATGTCTATCACACTCAATCCACGTACTCTTTCTTGTGTTTTGCTCCTGACGATCGCTGCATTATGCAGCCCCAGCGGCTTTGCCAAGGCGGTCGAACAAAAAGTCAGGCTGCAAGTGGTAGACCCCGGCGACGGCGCACAATGTATGGTACAAGCTGTATTCAAGGGCGATCACGACAACTGCAAGAACGATAAAGCCAAAGGCCGCGATAACTGTGATAAGGACACCGGCTGCGTTTGCACCCGCCAGGAAAAGCACATCACCTGGGAAATGGAAAACAAGGAACCGTTCACCGTCACCTTTGATCAGGGCAGCGCCAACCCATTCGTGCAAAAAGGCAGCCACGAGTGTGATTTCAAGAGCAACAAGAAAGGTAAATTGCGCTGCCGGGTAAAGGGCAAGGACGTACCCAGCGCCTTATACAGTTACGCTATCAACGTACCGAATTGCCAATCGGCACACGGCAAGCTGAAAATTTATTGATGCGCGTGGGCAGCGATGCGCTCGGCGCTACACTGCCCGTTCATTGATCACATCTGGAATTCGGGCAGGCGCACCACCATGCCGTTCATCTCCTCGCTCACCTCGATCTGGCAACTGAGCCGGGAATTATCCTCACGGTCGGGTCGCATACCCAGCATGGCCTCTTCCAGTGGATTAACATCACCGGTGGACTCCAACCGCTGACCTTCGACATAACAATGACAGGTACCACAAGCACAGGCGCCACCACAGTCAGCATCAATGCCTGGCACCATATTATCGATTGCGTTTTGCATCAACGACTTACCGACTTCAGCGCTTATTGTGTGCTCTTGCCCGTTATGTTCAATTAAAATTATTTCCGGCATATTCATACTGTCCATGTTGCTAATAATGCATAGTTAGTCTGCCAACAATTCTGCGCCATGTCACTCAATCAAATTGGTGACAAAAACTCACAAAAACGCTCAGTAAAGCGTTAGCTCAATATTGCGAAACTTTACCTGACCTTCGCCAAAGTGCTGCAGTGCAAGAAATCCAGGGGTGGGATCTGCGTCTTCCAGAACGGCAGTCACCGCACCGTTCACTTTGACCTCAACGAAAGAACCGCGCGCCGTCACCTCATAAACGTTCCACTGCCCCACTGTTGTAACTTGCGCCAGAGGCGGCATATGTACAAATACGATGGCGCCAGTTCGCGCCTCCTGATTCGGGTGCTCATCCCAGATATTAAGCTCATAGCAGGTGTCGGGATAAATACGCGAGCGGTCTTTACAGCGGATAAAAATACCCGAGTTGACCGTGGCATCCGGCCAGAATTCGGCACGCAGGTAAAAGTCACCGAATTGCGCGTCGCTGGCCAGAAAGCCGTCACCGGCGCCGCTGGCGACGATGACTTGCTCGTTTACTGCCCACTGAATTTCCCCTTCCTGCTGCCATCCATCCAGGGTATAGCCATTGAAAACGGGATGTGGGCCAACGCAAGCAGTCATTAATGCAAGCAGTAGTGCGCAGCCAGCAAGTCGGCTCATTGGATTCATTGCGTCCTCAAGCGTGGTGGTTTTCAAAAAACTCCAGAATCAACGGGTCACCCTCGCGTTCCAGATAAGCCACCGCCAGACCCTCAGCATAACGCGTACCCCAGATTGACTGATAGCCAATGGACTGAGCCTCCGCGACCGTGCTATCCAGGTCATCCACAATAAAACGCAGATGATGCATACCCTCATTGCCCGCATCCAGAAACTCCTTGTGCGGACAACCACCGGACACCCATTCAATCAGTTCTATTTCAACATCACCACTTTTGCCAAAGGCCAGGCGCATTTCACAAGCCTCTTGCTCACCCCGGTAGTCATAATTCATAGGGCCGGGATCCATTCTGGTAAATGGGCCAAACATAGGCTCGTAAAGCACCAGCGCCTGCTCCAGGTCCTTCACCACAAAGCCCACCTGGTTAAGGTCGGGCAAGTCCAGTTGCTGTTGTATAGCTGCAGTCATGATTGATGCTCCACAATTGTTCGCAGCTTACAGGATACGGATTTATGCGGGGAACACATTATGTAATACGAATATATTATATTGTTGCCGATAGTAGTATAAGTTATCAGACAATGGATGAGACTGAATGCCGCTTATAGCGCTACGTTGTGGTCTATCACTAGAGCGGTAGCCACTGGCCGCGCTCTTCAGGACTGCGGACTGTCGAGCGCATGGATGCGCTCGCCAAGCCTACACGGATGTATTCACGGCGTGTCCGCTGGCCTGAAGGGGGCGGCCAGTGGCGGAAAGTACAGCTAGTAATTCCAGGGGACGCGCCGCCCGCCCCTGGAAAAGGCAGGCCTGAACCACTCAGAGCATGGCGGCAACTCACTAAATAGGGCAGCCAACAACAAAAAACCACCTTTCGGTGGCCTACGACAAACAATTAAAACCAGGGTTTAGCTGAACAACGATTCGCCACTGAGCCCCTGAGTCTCCATGATAGAGCGCAAGCGTTTGAGGGCTTCCACCTGGATCTGTCGCACCCGCTCACGGGTCAGGCCAATCTCGCGGCCCACTTCCTCCAGGGTACTACTCTCATATCCGCGCAGGCCAAAGCGGCGGGATACCACTTCGCGCTGCTTGTCAGACAACTCATCCAGCCAATCGGCAATGCTGTCCTTGATATCACTGTCTTGCAATAGTTGGGAGGGGTCGCAAACACGGGCGTCAGCGATAGTGTCCACCACTGCCCTGTCAGATTCCGGGCCCACCGGCGTATCCACCGAAGTCACACGTTCGTTAAGACCCAGCAGGCGCTTCACATCCGCGGCTGGCTTATCCAGCATATCGGCGATTTCTTCAGCGGAGGGTTCATGATCGAGTTTCTGGGTGAGTTCCCGCGCGGCGCGCAGGTATACATTCAGTTCTTTTACCACGTGGATGGGCAGGCGAATGGTGCGGGTCTGGTTCATGATGGCCCGCTCAATCGTCTGGCGAATCCACCAGGTGGCGTAAGTGGAGAAACGAAAGCCCCTTTCCGGGTCAAACTTTTCCACGGCGCGAATCAGGCCGAGATTACCCTCCTCGATCAGGTCCAGCAGGGTCAGACCGCGATTAATATAGCGGCGTGAGATTTTCACCACCAGACGCAGGTTACTTTCTATCATGCGGCGCCGGCCGGCATCGTCGCCACTGAGCGCGAGCCGCGCGTAGTACTTTTCCTCGTCGGCGCTGAGCAGAGGAGAATAACCAATTTCGTTGAGATACAACTGGGTGGCGTCGAGTGATTTTGCAAGCTTGCCGGCATTTCTGGCCCGGGCACGCTTGAAGCCATCGTCTTTATCACTGCTGTCAGCCGCGGGTGCGGCACCCTTCTGAACTGTTTTCTGAGCCGCACTGGATTCGCCGGATTTCTCTGCGCTGGCAGCCCTTTTACGGGTAGTGGCCGATCTACGAGGCGCGGCTTTCGACTCGGACGTCCTATCCGCGTCGCCGACTGTTCTGTCCACTTCCATGGCTATACCTCATTCTTCTTTTAGTAAATTTTTGAGTGTATTTCCCGCCCGGCCGATCAGGTTACCCCAAGGTCCTTGCAAATTACAAGCAATCTGAAAGCTCTTTTCATAAATTAATGATTGTGTATTTTTTAATCATGTTTTTAGCACGGTCTATTTTTGCCCACACTTCAGCGCCGTGGCAATACCCTTACCGGGTCAATCGGCTTACCTTCCTTACGAATTTCGAAATGTAATTTAACCGTGTCAGTACCACTGCTGCCCTTCTCCGCTATTTTTTGCCCGGCGCGAACCGTATCGCCCTCACCGACCAGCAGTCGGTCATTGTGGCCATACGCGCTGAGATAAATCTCATTGTGCTTGATGATCAGTAACTCACCAAAGCCGACAATGCCGGTGCCGGAATACACCACTTTACCTGCGGCCACCGCCTGCACCGGATCGCCGCGATTACCCGCGATATCTATCCCCTTGTGCACGCTGGAGGAATAACCGCGCGTCACCCGACCCTTGCTGGGCCACCGCCAACTGCCTACCGCGCTACCCGTGTAGGTACCGCCCGAGGTAGTCTTTTTGGCACTCGAGGATGACGTGCTGGTGACAGGTGGCGGCTGTGTCACCGTGCGCGAGACGGCAACGGTGGTACTCGCAGCCGGGGCCGGGCTTGGGGCCTTGGCCGCTGTTTTTGCGGCACTGGCGGCACGCGGTTTGTACGCCACAGGCGCCGGTATCGGCGCTTCCCTGAGAAGGATTTTCTGACCTGGGTAAATAGTATACGGCGCGGATATTTTATTGGCCGCGGCAACCTTGCGATAATCCATGCCGTAACGAAATGCGATGGAATACAGGGTTTCACCACGCTGCACGTGATAATTGGATGTGGAAGAGGATGATCGGTTGTAGCGATCTTCAATGGGGGCAGGCGGGTTGCTCCCGCATGCGAGAAGGCTGCATAACACCAGGCCCGTCAACCACCTTGTGAACACTCGCATTCCCCGATCGCGCGCCGCCTGAGCCGGGCGCTAGCGCTCCCCCCAGCGGAAGTCTATCAACCACACGGTGACAAAGCCCACTGCCATTAATGACACACACAAAGCGAGCGCAGGCTCCTGTCCTGTCAGCACCAAAAACTCGGTTGGCGATACCGGCACCTGCTGCGCTGGCTTCAACTGACCATGACTACCAGTCACCCAGTCCAGCACCCGTTTCCAGGGCCAGACAACCGCCAGTGAACCAAACAGGAAACCGGTGAGCAGCGCCATGGTGCCCTGGTGATAACGCTGCAACAACCAGTGCAGCAGGCGCGAGAAGCACATCAGCCCAGCGCCGGCCCCCACTGCGAATACCGCGAGAAACAGCAGATCCAGCGACTTTACCGCTGCCAGCACCGTGCCATACATGCCCAGCAGCACCAGGATAAAGCTGCCCGATATGCCCGGCAATATCATTGCGCAAATCGCCAGAAAGCCCGACAGGAAAATACCGGCAAGGCCAATGTCCAGGGATACCGCTGGCGACAGCGCAATCGTCAATGCCACCCCGGTACCCACCAGCAAGCAGATGCCACGGGACACATTCCATTGATCAACCTGGCGCAACAGAACCAGGGCTGAGGCCAAAATCAGGCCGAAGAAAAAAGCCCACAATGGCACCGGGTGGTTCTCCAGAGTCCAGGAAATCAGGCGCGCCAGGGAAAAAATGCTGGTGCCGATACCCAGTAACAGCGCGAGCAGAAAACCGCCATTGATATGCGCCCAGGCGCCCTTGATATCCAGCTTTAACACCTTGCCCAGAAATTCCAGATCGACTGAGCGAATACTGTCCAACAGGGTGTCGTAGATACCGGTGATAAAAGCCACCGTGCCGCCGGAGACACCGGGGACAATATCTGCCGCACCCATTAGCAAGCCGCGCAGAAACACTCCCGGCGTATTCATATCACTACCTCACTGTGCCGGGGCGCAGGGGTACAAAACGCACGGCTTCTACAATCTCGGTCTCATATCCTTCGGCTGTGCGGGTAACGACCTGCAGGTGCTGGTGAGCATCACTTCCCACCGGGATCACCAGGCGGCCGTTCATCGCCAGCTGGCGCAACAGTTCTTCGGGAATCTGCTCCGGAGCCGCTGTGGCCATGATGCCGTCGAAGGGACCACGCTCCTCCCACCCCATACCACCATCGGCATGGTTCATATGCACATTGCGCAATTTCAACTGGCGCAGACGCTGGCGCGCTTTCTGCTGCAGGGGCCGGATGCGCTCGACGCTATAAACCTCCTCCACCAACTGGGCGAGGATAGCGGTCTGGTAACCCGAACCAGTGCCGATCTCCAAAACCCGCTGCCGCGGTCCTGCAGCCAGTAACAACTCGGTCATCCTGGCCACTATGTAGGGCTGGGACAGGGTTTGCTGAAATCCGATGGGCAGGGCAACGTCTTCATAAGCGCGATGCGCCATGGCTTCATCCAGAAACAGATGCCGGGGCGTGGTGCGCAGCACGTCCAGCACAGTCATGTTGGTGATCCCCTGGTCGCTCAACCGCTGTATCAGGCGTTCCCTGGTACGCTGCGATGTCATTCCAATGCCGTTGAGGTCAACCCTAGTCACTGCCCTTGTCACTCCCTATACCCTTTTTTTCGTTATATTGCACGAGCTCAGCCAGCAGTGCGGTGGCATAACTGCCAGCACCCAGGACAAACTCCAGTTGCAGGCTGCCATCATCACAAAAGCGCCAGCAAAAGTCATCCGCCATCACCCGCGCTGCGCGCCAGGCAAGATCCAGCCCGGCCTGCTCCAGAAATTCACAGGACGCCGTATGCCCGGCCAGGCTAGCGGCCTGCTGCTGCGCCCGCAACTCACCCGCCGCAGACTTACCTCGCCCCCACAAGGGCAGCGCCGGGTGTAAATCACCAGCCGCCGCTCGCGTGCGGATATCAGCGTCCACCTGATCACAGCCAAAGTGGCTACGCGTGCCGTGCAGCATACAGACGTCTCCATCCAGCACCGTATTCCAGCTGCCCGCGCTGACCCGCTCTGCCAGCAACACATTAAACAACTGGGAACGCAGCGCCGACAGATAAAACCCGCGCTTGTTGCGCGTTACGCGTCGCGCGCCCGTGGCCATCCATTGCTGTGCCTGCGTCAAGGTGGAGCCGTTTCGACCAAAGCGCTGCTCGCCAAAATAGTTGGGCACGCCGGCACTGCGAATTTGCTGCAGGCGCTGCTCCAGCGCGTCGCGCTGGCCCTGCAACTCGCGCAATACCAGCGTAAATTGATTGCCCCTATGCACACCACGACGCAGCTTGCGCTGATGCCGCGTGACTGCAAGCACCTGAACGTCGCCGTCGGCCTCCAGCAACATCCAATTGGGCTCGGGCTTGCCAGCGAGACCCACGCTGAACCACTGGCGCGTGAGCGCATTGCGATCCTTTAAACCGCTGATACCAATATCACGCGGCGCCACACCACTGAGCCGGGATACCCGTTGCAACAGGTCCATGCTGTTCAGTTCGCGCTTTTGCAGGTGCAGGAACGCGTGCTCGCCCTGACCAGACAATTCAAAACCCAGTAGCTCACGCACCTGAAAATCTTCAGGGCAGCTACGAATAAGGGCGCTGCCCGGGGGGGCTCCCCAGGCGCGAACCACGGGGGAGCTCATTTCAACGAAGCTTGGAGCAGAACCACAGCGTGAGCCGCTATGCCCTCCTCGCGGCCGGCAAAACCCAGTTTCTCTGTAGTGGTGGCTTTGACATTCACCTGGGAAATGCCGACCTGCAGGTCGGCGGCCAGCTTACTGCC
The DNA here is from genome assembly GCA_024686215.1 of Gammaproteobacteria bacterium. Classification (GTDB taxonomy): domain Bacteria; phylum Pseudomonadota; class Gammaproteobacteria; order Pseudomonadales; family Halieaceae; genus JAACFI01. The sequence goes on from JAIBDN010000006.1 coordinate 24,946, forward strand.
CATGGCTGCGATGTGCGGGGCCATTTTCGGCGCCTGCGCGATAATGGTGGCATCCATATTGGACAGGGCCCAACCGGCATCATGCACCAGTTGCACCACGCGACGCAGCAATATGCGGCTGTCTATATCGGCATGTGCCGCATCGGTATCCGGAAAATGTCGACCGATATCGCCCTGCCCAATAGCACCCAGCAGTGCATCGCACAGCGCATGAATCAACACATCCCCGTCCGAGTGTGCCTCGAGGCCGTGGCTATGCGCAATGGATACACCACCCAGCACGATCTGCGTACCCTCGCAGAAACGGTGTACATCGTAGCCGTGCCCTATACGCATACCCTGCTCCTGTGAGTGGTCTGTTTCATGCCGGATTCTCGCTGAGCTGTTGCAGATACCACGCCGCCAGTTCCAGGTCTGCAGGAATAGTCACCTTAAGATTACGCGAAGAACCCGCCACCAGTTGCACCCTCTCTCCGGCCAATTCCATCGCCGAGGCTTCGTCGGTAATTTCCAGACCCAGCCGGGTAGCCTCCTCCAGCGCCTGACGCAGGGCGCCAAGCCTGAACATTTGCGGTGTCTGGGCACGCCACAGAGCGCTGCGCTCCAGTGTACGCTCTATACGCCCCTGGCCATCATCCAGTTTTACGGTATCAACAATGGCCTCGGCCAGAATTGCTCCCTCGCCGCTGGCCAGCACTCTGGCCATTAATTTTTCCAGGTCGGCCAGCGATAGACAGGGCCGGGCAGCATCGTGCACCAACACCCAGTCCTCAGGTCCGGCCAGCTCACTCAACGCGGCCAGGCCAGCCAATACCGAATCCCGGCGCTGGGCACCCCCTATCGTTGTCATGACGCGTGGGTCGTGCAGCAGTTCTATGCCTGCTGCCCTGGAGTCCTGCGGGTGCAGGGCCACTGCAATCGCGGCGATAGCATCACTGGCCAACAGGGTCCGCAGGCTGTGTTCAAGAACGGTGGCACCGGCAATTTCCAGATACTGCTTGGGCAGCGGCTCACCCATGCGAGCACCGATACCCGCCGCCGGCAGCACAGCCCAACAGCGCACCGGAACATTACTCATTGCTCTGTGTCCAGCGCAGGCGCGGGCAGTGGCTTCTTTTCGACGAACTGGTAGTACGTCTCTCCTTCACGCACCAGACCCAATTGCTCGCGGGCTCGCTGCTCTACCCCTGCATTACCGCTTTGCAGTTCCAGAACTTCGCGCTCCAGCACGGCATTGCGTTCGCGCAGTTCCTTATTAACTGCGGTGTGTTCCAGTACCTGCCGCTCGAGGCGTTGCTGCTCCGCCAGACTACCTTCGGCGACCCATAGCCGATACTGCAGAAACAGCAGGATCAGCAATAAACAAGCCAGCAACCAGCGCAAGTGTGGCCCCGCTGACTAGCGGGAAAATTCTGCCAGGCCGCGATACGGTGCGCGCCCCGCCAATTCCGCTTCAATGCGCAACAGCCGGTTGTATTTGGCGACCCGGTCGGAGCGACACAAAGAGCCGGTCTTTATCTGGCCGGCCGCAGTAGCAACAGCCAGGTCAGCAATAGTGGTGTCTTCTGTCTCACCTGAACGGTGCGAGATCACAGCGGTGTAGCCAGCCGCCTTGGCCATGGCGATAGCGTCGAGAGTCTCCGACAAACTGCCGATCTGGTTGAACTTGATCAGGATAGAGTTAGCCACCCCCTTGTCGATGCCCTCTTGCAGGATTTTGGTGTTGGTCACGAACAGGTCATCACCCACCAACTGAATTTTATCGCCAATTTTGTCGGTAAGCAGTTTCCAGCCATCCCAGTCAGACTCATCCAGCCCATCTTCAATGGATATAATCGGGTGGCCCGCGGCCAGGTCCGCCAGGTAATCGGTAAACGCGTCGGAGCTGAACTGCTTGCCCTCACCGGCAAGATCGTAAACACCGTCTTTGTAGAATTCCGATGCAGCGCAGTCCAACGCCAGACTGATATCGGTGCCCAGTTTGTACCCGGCTTTTCCTACCGCCTCAGCAATCACCTCCAGAGCCGCCTCATTCGAGGGCAAGTTGGGAGCAAAGCCGCCCTCATCACCCACTGCGGTGTTCAATCCGCGTGCGGACAGGACTTTTTTCAGCTGGTGGAAAATCTCCGCCCCGGCGCGCAAACCCTCGGCAAAACTGGGTGCCGCTATCGGCTGCACCATGAACTCCTGGATATCCACATTGTTATCAGCGTGTTCACCGCCGTTAATAATATTCATCATCGGCACGGGCATAGTGAAGTCCGTCGTACCGTTAATGTCGGCAATGTGCTGGTAAAGCGGTACCTTGCGGGCCTGGGCAGCGGCCTTGGCTGCGGCCAGGGACACGGCGAGTATGGCATTCGCGCCATACTTACCTTTGTTTTCCGTACCATCGGCATCGATCATTGCCTGGTCCAGGTCGCGTTGGGCTGCGGCATCACTGCCCAGTAATAAATCGCGAATGGGACCGTTAACGTGACCCACTGCGTTCAACACCCCCTTGCCCAGGTAACGCTGGGCATCACCGTCGCGCAACTCCAGCGCTTCGCGGGAGCCCGTGGATGCTCCGGAGGGGGCACAGGCGGCACCGACTTCTCCAGATTCCAGGGTGACTTCAGCCATGACAGTAGGATTGCCACGGGAATCCATAACCTCAAAGGCCTGTATGTTAGCAATATTGCTCATTGGTCTAGCTCCGTTGTTTCAGCTGTATTATGCGATTGTCAGGGGGGGCAGTGACTTCACCAGGTCATCCACTGCCTTGACCTGCTGCAGGAAGGGTTCCAATTGACTCAGGGGTAGCGCGCTGGGACCGTCACACAGGGCTTTGTCCGGATCCGGGTGGGCTTCCAGAAACAGACCCGCCAGGCCTACCGCCATACCGCAACGCGCCAGGTCAGCCACCTGGGAACGGCGACCGCCAGAAGCTGCGCCACCAGGGTCACGGCACTGCAGCGCATGCGTTACATCAAAAATGATAGGTGCATCACCACAGGCATTCTTCATCACCCCGAAACCCAGCATATCCACCACCAGGTTGTCATAGCCAAAGCTGCTGCCGCGCTCACACAGCAGAATACGGCTGTTGCCGCACTCTACAAATTTCTCTGCCACGTTACCCATTTGCGAGGGACTGAGAAACTGTGGCTTCTTGATATTGATAATTGCCCCGGTAGCGGCCATAGCCTCCACCAGGTCGGTCTGGCGCGCCAGAAATGCCGGCAATTGAATAATGTCGCAAACCTCGGCGGTGGGCGCGGCCTGAGACACCTCGTGCACATCGGTGATCACCGGTACACCAAAGGTCGCCTTCACTTCCGCCAGAATCGACAGGCCCTCGTCCAGCCCGGGACCACGAAAAGAATGAATAGAAGAACGGTTGGCCTTATCAAAAGAGGCCTTGAAGACGTAGGGAATACCCAGGCGAGCACAGACTTCCACGTAATGCTCCGCCACCTGCAGGGCAAAGTCACGACTTTCCAGAACATTGATACCACCCAGCAAAACGAAGGGGGCACTGTTGTCTATGGTGATATCTCCCAGGGAGACGGTTTTATCAATCACGGCGTGTACTCATATTCAGTGTCAAAGACTACCACTTCACCCTGCGTCGGCTTCTCCCCGCGCATGGGCGATAGCGGCCTCGATATAGCTGGTAAACAAGGGATGCCCACCGCGCGGCCGGGAAGTGAATTCCGGGTGGAACTGGCAGGCGACAAACCAGGGGTGTGCGGGCAATTCGATCATTTCCACCAGGGAGCGATCACCTGACCAGCCGGCCACGCGCATGCCTGCAGCGTTAAGCTGTTCCAGGTAATTGTTATTGACCTCGTAACGGTGACGATGACGCTCCTCAATGGTATTCTGCGCATAGATTTGACGCACCTTACTGTCAGGTTCAAGGTGGCAGGGCTGCGCTCCCAAGCGCATGGTGCCGCCCATGTCTGAACCAGAATCACGCTGCTCGGTACTGCCATCGGAGTTCTGCCACTCGGTGATCAGCGCCACGATCGGGTGCGGGGTGGCTGCATTCATCTCGGTAGAATCGGCGCCTTCCAGGCCGCAAACGTTGCGCGCATACTCCACCATGGCCACATGCATACCCAGGCATATCCCCAGGAAAGGAATACCGTTCTCGCGAGCATAGCGCACCGCGGTAATCTTGCCTTCCACGCCGCGATCGCCAAACCCCCCGGGTACTAAAATAGCATCAACGCCATCCAGCACCGCGGTGCCGTTGCGCTCAATATCCTCGGCATCTATATGGTCAATTTTCACGTCTATGCGGTTTTGCAGTCCGGCGTGCTTCAGCGCCTCGTTCAGGGACTTGTAGGCATCCAGCAAATCCACGTACTTGCCGACCATGGCAACACGCACCTGCCCACTGCTTTCGCCAAACTCGCGTTGCACCACCTCATCCCACTCAGCCAGGTCCGCCGGCTTGCACTCAAGGCCAAAACGTTCAACCACGAAATCGTCGAGGCCAAAATCCTTGAGCATCCCGGGAATACGGTAAATGGAATCTACATCCAACAAGGGGATTACTGCGCGCTCTTCCACATTGGTAAACAGGGATATCTTCTTGCGCGCACTCTCTTCGATATCCACGGCGCAGCGGCACAGCAGGATATCCGGTTGCAGGCCGATGGAACGCAGCTCTTTTACCGAGTGCTGGGTGGGCTTGGTTTTGATCTCACCCGCGGTAGCGATATACGGCACCAGCGTAAGATGCATCAGCAGTGCCCGACTGGGGCCCATTTCTACTTTCAGCTGGCGCGCCGCTTCCAGGAAGGGCAAACCTTCGATATCACCGACGGTGCCACCAATTTCTATCACGGCCACATCTGCATCACCGGCACCTTTAACCACGCGCCGTTTGATTTCGTCGGTAATATGCGGAATAACCTGTACGGTGCCGCCGAGATAATCGCCCCGGCGTTCTTTGCGTAGAACCGCATCGTAGACACGACCCGTGGTGAAATTATTGCTGCGCTTCATGATGGTGTTGGTAAAGCGCTCATAGTGACCCAGGTCCAGGTCGGTCTCGGCACCGTCTTCGGTAACAAACACCTCGCCGTGCTGGAACGGGCTCATGGTGCCTGGATCGATATTGATATACGGGTCCAGCTTGAGCAGGGTAACCTTGAGTCCCCGTGCCTCGAGAACCGCGGCGAGGGAGGCTGCCGCTATCCCCTTGCCCAAAGAAGAAACCACACCACCTGTGACGAAGACGTAACGCGTCATGAAAAACCTTTATTTACGCTATTTTACTGGATAAACAACAACGCGCGGCCCGGGTATCCGGGCGGCCTTTTAAGACCGTGCGAGTCCTGCAAAAGATGGGAAATCAGGTTACCAGAAAGCCGCAGCCAGCTCAATCACCAGAGGCTTACGAACTACGCTCCCAGTGCAGTCGCCACAGGGGTCGGCCATCCTGGGCAGAGGACTGAAAACGAACCGATTGGCACAGGCACAGGTCGCCCACACTGAGCAATTCATCATCCAGGTACAACAGGGGCACCCGGTCCCGCCACCAGGGTGGAATATCCATTTCCTGCAGCAGTTTCTTGAGACTGGTACTGCCGCCACGGCCCACGGGGGCACAGCGCTCACCGCCACTGCGCCAGGCGAGGGTCAGGCGTTCATCTACAGCCAATGACAGGCCAACCTCCTCTGCAGGCTGCAAGGATACACGGCCCACCCCGGGTATATCCTGAACACCCCCGGGACTGAGTTCGAATGACGGCAGCGACCCCTCGCCGGGCTGAGGCAACAGATAGACCACTCCCCGATAGCGCTGCAAGGTATAGGCGCTACACCGCAAGCGTGGGCTACTGTCATCTGTCGATTCACGCAGCTGACGCAGAAACTCCTCCAGCGCAGACTGATCAGGCGACGGCAGGCCGCGAACCTGCAGCCAACTGCGCAGCTGCGCCGCGGCAGACTTCCCCACCAGAGCCGCAACACCCACACCGGGATCACCCAGTGCGCTGTAGACGGTATCGGGCGCTGGCAGGAGGTCATTGAGCGCGCTTGCTGTCCCCGCCATATGCTCACTGGCACGAGCCACCGTGCGTCGGTAGCCAGGCCAGCGAGACGCCAATAATGGCATCAGCTCAGCGCGCAGGAAATTGCGGTCCATCGCGGTATCGGTGTTGGAGGGGTCTTCGATACAAGTCAGCCCATGCCCGCTAGTGTAACCCTGCAACTGTTCACGTGATAACGACAGCAGGGGGCGCACCAATTGACCCTCGCCCAATTTGCGCTGCCGGGGGATCGCTGCCAGCCCATGCACGCCGGCACCACGCAATAGCCGCAGAAAGAAAGTTTCAACCTGGTCGTCCAGATGATGCCCCAGAAACAGCACTTCCCCCGCCTGCAGCTGCTCTTCGAACACAGCGTAGCGCGCCTCCCGGGCCGCCGCCTCGCCGCCCTGCCCGCCGGGGTCAACCGCCACCCGCCTGGTCAGCAGTGGAACCTGCAGCATTTTGCACACCCACTCGCAGTGCACCTGCCACTCGTCGGCCATGGACTGCATACCGTGATTGATATGGATAGCGCTCAGCGCTGGAGCCCCGGGATTAGCGCGACGCCACAGGGTCAGCAGGTGCAACAGGGCACTGGAATCGACACCACCGCTGAACCCCACATACCAGTGGGCAGCCGAACGCAGATCCGTTAGGTCCTGGTCGAGGGCGCTGTGGTCAATAAGCGATGCGGACATAGCCCTGGAACGGGAAACTGCCCAACAGGACAGCCCTAGTTGCCGTAACTCATCAAGCGCTGGTAGCGCTTGGCCAGCAGGTCCTCCAAGGGTAACTGTTGCAGTCCTTGCAACTGGCCAACCAGGTGCTCCCTGATGCGCTCAGCCATAAGATCTACATCCCGGTGAGCGCCACCCATAGGCTCCGGGATAGTGGCGTCCACAATTCCCAGATCCTGCAGAATAGAAGACGTCACACCCATAGCTTCTGCTGCGTCCGGTGCGTTCTCGGTGTTCTTCCAGATGATATTGGCACAACCCTCTGGAGAAATAACAAAATAGGTGGAGTACTGCAGCATCACCAGGTGATCGCCTACGCCAATCCCCAGTGCACCGCCTGAGCTGCCCTCACCAATCACTACACAGATAATGGGTGTGGCCAGACGCGACATAACCGCCAGGTTCTGGGCAATGGATTCACTGATGCCACGCTCCTCGGAATCAATACCGGGATAGGCTCCCGGGGTATCGATCAGGGTGATCACCGGCATCTTGAAACGCTCAGCCATTTCCATCAGCCGCAGGGCCTTACGGTAGCCCTCAGGCTTGGGCATCCCGAAATTACGCATCACCTTGTCCTTCACCGAGCGGCCCTTCTCCTGACCGATGACCATTACCGACTGGCCTTCGAGGCGGGCAACACCACCGACGATGGCATTATCATCGCCAAAGTGACGATCGCCATGCAGTTCGTCGAACTCGGTAAAAATACGCGGGATATAGTCCATGCTGTAGGGGCGCAAGGGATGGCGTGCCACCTTGACGATATCCCAGGCGCTGAGGCCTGAGTAGATTTTCTCCGTCAGCTTGGTGCTTTTGTCGCGCAGAGTCTCAATTTCCGCGCTGATATTGATGTCATTGTCGGAACCCACCAGCTGCAGCTCCTCGATCTTCACTTCAAGTTCAGCGATCGGTTGTTCGAAGTCCAGGTAATTGGGGTTCATGCGCGAGCCAGCTCATCTATTTGAGAATGGCCCACAGTGTACAAAATTAATGAGGTGTAGACCAATAGGCGGATCAGAGTGCCCCACTGCCCCATGAAGGGGTTATTCCTGATTTACCCCGCAAAGCCAACAAATTGTAACGCTTGACGTATTACGTCATGCGTAATATTATCGACGTATGATCAAGTCATTTCGCTGTAAAGAGACTGGACGACTTTTCTCAGGAATCTGCCCGAGGCAATTCAGGCAGATTCGCTCACAGGCTGAAAGAAAACTGATTATGTTGCACAGTGCCGAGTCTATAGAATTCCTCAAATCACCACCCGGAAATAGATTAGAAAAGCTCACAGGCGATCGCAGCGCCTGCTGGAGTGCACGAGTCAATCAACAGTGGCGACTGTGCTTCAGGTTTGAAGCCGGCGACGCGTTTGACGTTGAGATTATTGATTACCATTGAGGTCTAGTTATGAATGCAAATGGTATGCGCCCAATCCATCCCGGAGAAATACTGCGGGAGGAATACCTGCAGCCCCTGGGGCTCAGTGTAAATGCACTGGCTACAAAACTTCGCGTACCCGCTACGCGCCTGCATGAAATCGTCAAGGAACGGCGCTCGATTACTGCAGACACAGCCATGCGGCTGGCACGTTTTTTTGGCGGTGACGCCCAGTCATGGCTTAATCTGCAGACCGCTTACGATTTGCGCCTGGCCGAGATAAGCCACGCGGCCGAAATCAGCGAGGATGTAAAACCCTACCGGGCGTGAATCACTGGCTGATCAATTCAGCCATCACCTCGGTCAGACATGCCCTCGAGAATTTCTGTTTCGAGAATGGGGTCCGGCCCAATTCGCGGGCAGCTAATCCTATTGACTTTTCAGGCACTGCACAGAACACTGCGTGTGCAGTTCCCTGCGTTATCACTTAATAAAAAATGAACGTTACCGGGAGATTATCGAGATGAGTGCAACAGAATCAACCATCCTGTGGCTGGTCGTGTGGTGGGGGTTCCTGTTAGTGCAGCTGCCGGCCATTAGAATGCTGGCCAGCAAAAGCACCGGGAGCATGATATTTGACCCCAATGGCAACGACCTGGAAGGCTACGGTCGACGTCTGACTCGCTCTCTGGCCAATACCCAGGAAAACATACCGCTGTATATCGGCGTACTGTTGTTTGCGATAGTCACCAATCATCAGGAAATTACCAATGTCACAGCCTGCTGGTTGCTGTATGCCAGAATCGCGCAAAGCACAGTGCACCTGATTTCGACCAGTACCCCGATGATCATGCTGCGTTTTTCTTTCTTTCTCGTTCAGGTTGGTTTGATCATCTACTGGGTTGTGCAGATGCTTATGCTCTAGGCGCCAAGTACTGCTGGCCTGACGCCTAATCCGCCAGGTAGATGCTGACATCGCGAAACTCGGTCGATTCATCCAGGTCCGGCAAGGTGCAACTATCGCGGCGTGCTATCTGCCGGTAAGGCGGGTGAGCAAAATTCTTAACCCGGGAATCTGCGATCAACACCCGCTCGGCGCGCTCTACGAAACGCTGTAGCCAGGAAAAATTGTCCTTGTCGTAGAGCACATCGGCCGCGATGACCAGGTCTACGTCACCGGCTATAGCAAAGTAATCGTCTGCCATTGTCAGGCTCACCCCATTGAGTTGTGCATTGCGCTGTGTCGCCTGCAGTGCCAGCGGATCTATATCACAGGCGATCACTTGTGCCGCGCCGGCCAGCGCAGCGGCAATCGCCACCACCCCCGAGCCACAACCGAAATCCAGCACCCGCTTGCCCGCAACCCATTGCGGCTGATCGAGCAAGAATTTTGCCAGCACCTGGCCAGAGGCCCAGCAAAAGATCCAGTACAGGGGATTGTCCATCACCTGCTGCATCTCGCGCTGGGTCAGCTCTTGCTGTGGGTAATCACCGTTGAGCAGCCACAATCGAATGGCCGGCACGTCCGGCAAGGTGGCGACTTCCAGATGGGCACTGGGAAGAATCTGGTGCAGGTGCTGCTGCAGGTGGGTTTGCTCTAACATGGGCCGGGACACGTATTGACAAGCTCTATGGTATCCTTGTGAGCATATTCAGCGCCACCAGCAAGTGCTCTGGCATAGCCGTTCGCCAGGGAATGGCAGCTGAGCTTATTAATCCCGCGGTGCCTTTTACCGAGTCCATAGACAACAACTGTATGCATGTTTTAACAACGCTAAGAGCCGGCATCCTTACCCTGCTGACAGTGCTGTCGGCATCGACGGCCCATGCCCAGTTCGTGGCGCAGCAGGATTTGAACCGCATCCAGGAGCCTGGCCTGCAGCGCGCACTAAACGAGCTGGTTGACCGGGAGGGCTGGGGCCACAAGATCGACAACCGCAGTCTGGCGATCGCACTGGTGATAATGAATGAAGACGGTGGCTACCGCCTGGCGTCACTCAATGGCAGCCACATGTTATACGCCGCCAGCCTGCCCAAAATCGCTATATTGTTTGCCGCCATGGTCGCCTCCCAGGAAGGCGACATTACGATCGACGACACACTGAATGAAGATCTGCACAATATGATCCGGGTGTCGTGTAACCCCTGCGCAACACGGGTGATGGCGCGGGTGGGGCGAGAACACCTGCTGGCCATACTGCAGCGTCCGGAATACGATTTCTACGACGAGGATTTCGCCGGTGGCTTATGGGTTGGCAAAGACTACGCTGGGGCCGCCGCCCACCACCGGGACCCGCTCAGCGGGCTGTCCCATGCCGCCACTACCTTCCAGGTAGCACGCCTGTATTACCGGTTGTACATAGGCAATTTACTGGACGAGACGCACAGCGTCATGATGCGCGATATGTTGTCGCGACCAGGTATATCACACAAATTTGTCGCCGGGCTTGCACCGCGGGAGAACCTGGAGCTGTGGCGCAAGTCAGGCAGCTGGGGAGACTTCCACGCCGACAGTGTGCTGGTACAGTCGCCCGAAGGGAACTATATTCTGGTTGGCCTGGTGGAGGGCCCCAGGGGCGAACAGGTACTGCGGACACTGGCCAGTTCCGTCCATGAGCTGGTGGAAGGTCTCCAGAGCAACTAGTTCACCCCGTTGCGCTGCTTGATCAGTTGGTGAATGCGCGTACCCAGGGTCTGGTGCGCAACCGCAGAATTTTCCCGCAGAACATTGGATACCAGCGTCACGATATAGTGTAGACGCTTGCCGTCCACATCCGCTTCCACGATCGCCACCGAGTTCATATAGTTGCGCTTGTTCCCCTTGTACTTGCCGCAAGTGAAGCCCTCTTCCGGCTGGCAGCTGTACAGGGACCCGGACTTGAAATACACCGCGGCATCGCGCAGGGCAGGAGAAGAGGCATAGCGAATACGGCGTTCCGTCATGTACAGCAGGCGCTTCAGGGCGCGACTGCTCCATTCGTCTACCAGTTGTCCCTTTTCCATTTGCAGCAGTAACTGCATCAGACTGCGCGCACTGGCGTAGCTCAAGCCGCCGCCGGCCACCAGGCGCTTTCCTTCACGGGTAAAAAAACTGCCCTGGCGGATCTGATCCAGTGACAAACCATTACGCGTCACCGGCTCCCAGAATGTTTGCTTGAACAGCGCGGTTTTCTCCGCGGCCGGTGTGTTATCAAAAAACGGCGTAATTTTCTCCTCTGGCAGTGGGTAGTCAGGGCCAAACTGGCGCAACAGCATGGCATCGCGCATGGTCATCGCCGCCGCTGCATTGGAACTTACCGACAGGGTCCAGTCCAGGTACTCCCAGAGGTTACCGGTATCCCCGTCTTGCATCGGTCGCCGCAGCAGCGTGCGCGTGGCGATATCAAACAGGCGAATCGTGTGATGATCCGAATGTGAAAAGCGATCGGCAGTCACCACCGTATTGCGCAACAGCGTTTCGCGTGCAGCGATATCATCAGTGTAGGTATCAGACAGCCCCTGGAAAAAACCCAAAGCCCCCAGCAATTTACCCACGCTGCCCACATTCTGGCGATAGTCTCCGCGATACTCGCCGTAAATGGGTTGATTGGGGTCGCTCAAATCGAGCACCGCGATACCATAGCGATCCGCATCATCACCCAGCAACTCCAGTAATTTTTCCGTCAGCGCTGCATCCGCTGCCGGCAGGCGCAAATCAGGCCGCTGCGTAAGACGGATATCCACTGCCCCGGTAGGCCAGCGCCCGCCCGCCGGTTGGCCGGTGCCCTTAAGCTCACCCGCGGCAATCATCCGCTGCTCCTCGAGGCGGCGTATGCCGGTGTCCGGGTAGCCATCTATGGGCCATGCCGCGCTCAGCATCGGGCACAGCAAGAACACACTGATGATAAAGCGAAAAACGTAATTCATGGCTGCGGCCTCTGTGTCATATCGACGCGCCGGGTAAGATCACTGCCCGAACGAGTATCCATTTTCTGTAGATAACTGTTACGTCCAACGGCGGCACTATCCAGAAAAGGCCGCAACTGGAACAGGCGCAGGTGTCCGTCGAGAAAACCGAACTCAACATCCGCCGGCGCTGGCGTGCCATCATCATCGGTGATGGGGGGGAAACGCTGCGGCAGGCTGCGCGCGAACGCCCGGAGCTGATCTATCTCATCGGCGCTGAGCACCGCGTCACTGCCACTGGCAGGCACCCGGGTAATACCGCCGGCGGCGGACAAGTCCCTCTTCCAGGGTGCGGTCGCTGTCGCCAGCACGCGCACCGGCGCGCCATCCATGGGGATGCGCAGCGATTCAGCCGCCTGTCCATCCACCGCGCCGCCCAGTCCTTCATTAACCGCTACGGATAAAGTATCGGTCGCACCCGTATCAATATCTGCCGTTACCAGCACACCGGATTTATCGGAACCTACCGACTCCAACAACAGGATTGAGGTATACACATGCTCCGGCGCGCTCATATGCGACTGCTGCCAGGAAAAGGCCCTGGCAGTAAACGGCGAGGCCCATACCCGGGTTATCGAATCCAGTAACTCTTCAAAGTCGATCACATTGGGCAGGGTCAGGTTCAAACCCGCGCCGGTAAAGCCCGCCAGATCTTCCACGTTGGTATCAGAACGTACGAATAGACCTACCTGCTCGCTGCCAAATTCCCGTATCAGGGCCTGCTTCAGATCTGTCTTGAATGCATCGTCAAGCTGAGTGTCCAGAATGCGCTGGTACAACTCCGCGCGAAAGCGCTCTGCTTCCTGCCTCTCCTGGTCGCTGCCCGCGGGCAGTGCTTCCAGCCTGCGGTACTCGCCCTGCATCCAGGTAAACAGAGTGCCGCCACCCGGGTAGGCTTGATCCAGAGCTACGCTCTTGAATACGCCAAAGGGTATAGCAATGCCACGGGACACCGCCTCTGGATAATGCTTGTGCAGCTCCGCGAGTTTGGCCGCCTTGGGACCAACGGTACGACCCGAGTCGTCAGCCGACAAATCGTCGATGGAGACTACCTGATGCAGGCTGAGATCCAGCTTTTCCAGGTCAGGCTTGATACTGACACCGCGCCCGTTGTCGTTCCTGGCAAATATCGCGTCCCACCTCGGGTCATCTTCACTGATCTCCACCAGGCCACCGGGACTGACTGCCAGAATAACGGTATCGCCATCGTATTCACGCAAGGTTTTCTGCAGCGCCGGGCTGACGGTGACATTGGGAATGCCCAGATTACGCGCCAGCAATTGCACATGCGACAGCGGGTTGCCCTCCCCGGCGGTGAGAATACCCGCCACAGGAGGCAATTCGGCAACCGTTTCCGGCAGCACATAGATACCATCTTCACGCAGGGACTCGGTATGCTCAAGCGCGGGTTTGGCCTGCAACACGCCGCGGGCCAGACCCGGATTAAGCGCGGTAAAGCCAGCGCCCACATCCCGCCCGAAAACCTTGTGGCGAATGCCGGCAAGCCGACCGGCGTCCCTGACCAGCAGATTCAATGCCTGGGAGTAAAACATCAGCGGACTGCCACGCAACTGATCTTGAACGAACAACAACGCCACAGGTTCGATCTCAGCCAGCTTCACCATAGGCGGGTAAAAATAACGCCGCATTGCCTGCAAACCCCAGCCGGGAACGCGATTAAGATACGACAAGCCGCGCTGATAGGCAGCCACATCGATCGCTGCGTCGCTCAAGCTGGCAATCTCATCGCGCAGAGCATTTTGCAGGCGCTTGTTCAACAAGCCGACACCGTAGGCTGCATCGCCCGCTGCAGCCAGCACCTGCAATATTTCTGCCCGGCTCATGTCTGGCAGTTGCTCGCGCACGGTAGTCGCCGCTCGAAAATGTTCAGCCTCCAGTCGCAGGCTGAAATCCAGCAATTCCAGGCGCTTTGCCGCCACGGTAATTGCACCCAGGTAATCCCGGGAGGCTGCCAGTGAGGCTGCACTGAGCAGCATGCGTTGGGATGCTCCGGCTGAGGCCCAGGCCGCAGCGCTGGACTTGAACTGTTCCTGCAAGCGCGCCGGCACCCAGTCCGTAGCTGCCATTTCCGCAAGCTGCCGCTCCAACGGAGCCGCCTGGTAAATTCGGTCAATCTCTTGCGCCAACTCGCTGTAACGACGTTGTAAGCCAGGGTCCTGGACGCCCTTCAGGTACTCACGCACACGCGCAGCGTCACTGGCATCCGGTGCTCCGTGGATTTTGATGCGCACCGGCATGAATGGGGGATCATCCTCAGACAGCGAAGCGGACTGTTGCCTGACCCGACCAGCGGAAGCGCTGTCCGCACCGTGGGGTAATAACTTTACGCCGCTGCGCGTGGCCAAAAAATGCACCCCTGCCCAGTCTTCCCTGGAGAGCATTTCCTGTAACAGGGCTCGCCCCCCCGCGCGCTCGTCTTCCTCTTGAATGGCTCCGCGATAGAACAATGCCTGGCGCAAAATCCAGCCATCGTCCACCGCTATCAGAAAACGTTCTACCAGGCGCTGGCCATAAGCATTCTCGAAATCCGTATCTTCAAGTGCCACTGCGGGCTGAATGCCCGCCAGCAGATTGGCTACCAGGTAACCCTGATCACGCAACTCCACGGTTTGCGCATTCCATTGGCCGTGCTGCACGCCGCCACCATGTGGGCTACAGGCGTATGCCTTTGGAGGTAACACAGTGCCATCGTGACAAAACCAGCGAACACGCGAAAATGGCCCCCTGGGCTCGACCTTCATTTGCTCTATCCAGGCCCTGTAAGTGGCGGTGTCGGCTTGCAACGGCCCTGCCAGTAACAATAACAAAGGTAGGGACAATAATATTTTCAACTTCACGCTGGGTATTTCGCTATTATGTTTTAAGTAAATTCGAGTATAGCAGCGTCATAGGGTTCAAGCCGCTTTGAAAAAAATGTTTCAACCATTTATGGATATCAGGCGTGAGGAGCTGCCGCTGGCGCTGCTGATGTTCGGCTATTTCTTTCTGGTCATCACCACATTCTGGATACTCAAACCGCTGAAAAAAGGCCTGTTCATCGAATTCTATGATGAACAGGGTTTTGCCTTGCTGGGCACCACCTTCAGCGCCCCCCAGGCGGAGCTATTGGCCAAAATACTGAATATGGTGGTGGCCTTCATTGCAGTAGTCGTGTTCAGTTATCTCAGCCGCAATCTGCGCAGGCAACAGCTGACTTTTGTGTTCGCCGCATTCTTTATCGTCTGCTGCCTGGCCTTCAGCCGTTGGCTGGATGTGCCGGGGGACGCCAATGTCTGGAGTTTTTACCTGTTTGGCGATCTCTACAGCACGCTGATGGTGGCCACATTCTTTGCCTTTCTCAATGATAGCGTCACCCCCGATGCAGCCAAACGTCTGTACGGCCTGATAGGTCTGGGAGGCGTGTGCGGCGGGGTATTTGGCACCAGTGTGCTCAGCGCCAATGTTGCCCTGTTGTCCAACACTGACTGGCTGTGGGTGTGCAGCGCGATAACCGTGATCATCGCCGCCGTGGCCTGGGCCGCAGGGCGCCAGCTACACACAATTGCAACGCCAGCGCCACCAGCAGCAGCATCACAGGTGCAGGGCAATGCCGCCACCGAGGGCGCGCGACTGGTGTTCAGTTCGCGCTACCTGTTATCGATTGTTGCCATCGTCGGCCTGTACGAAATCATCTCCACCATCATCGATTTCCAGTTTACCTTTACCGTGGCGCATTACCTGGACGGGCCCGATATAGGCCGGCACTTTGCCCTGGTCTTTTCCATAACCAACTGGATCTCGCTTCTGGTGCAACTATTTCTCACCGGCTTTATCATGACCCGCTTCGGCATGGCGGTAGCACTGCTGGTACTGCCCTTCACCATTGCCATGGGCTCTTCCGCTTTTTTGCTGTTTCCTGCCCTGTGGGTAGGCAGCCTGCTCAGCACCGCGGACAACGCCTTTAGTTATTCCATCAACCAATCTGCCAAAGAGGCGCTCTACGTGCCCACCAGTCCGGCTGAGAAGTACCGCGCCAAGGCGTTCATTGATATGTTCGTACAGCGCTTTGCCAAAGCCATCGCGGTGTTGATCAGCCTGGGCATTACCTTCGCCGTTACCGACATGTCCGGCCTGCGCTATCTGGGCGTGATAACCCTGGTGCTGCTGGTGGTGTGGGTGATTGCCGCGCGCTATGCCGGAAGCCAGTTCGCACAGCTGGAAAAAGGTGCTGACTAGACGATGGAGAGCGCCCCCTACCTTGTTCCTCACAGCCAGGAAGAGATTATTATTCTCTATGCCGACGATGATCTGCTACTGGTGCGTAAACCGGACCTGCTGCTGAGTATTCCCGGGCGCCACCCGCTGAACAAAGATTGCCTGATCACCCGCCTGCAACAAGACTACCCCACGGCCAGCATCGTGCACCGACTGGACCTGGATACGTCCGGCATTATGGTGATCCCATTGAATAAACCCACGCATGCCCACATCAGTCGCCAATTCCAGGAACGCAAGGTGCAGAAGTCCTACCACGCGGTGGTTTTTGGCGTGGTGCAGCAGGACAAGGGAGAGATAGATTTACCCATTGCCCGCGACTGGGAAAATCGACCGCTACAGGTGATTTCGCATGAGCGGGGCAAAAATGCACTGACCCATTATCGGGTACTGGAACGCCACGAAGACCGAACGCGGTTGTTGCTGCAACCGGTCACCGGGCGCTCACATCAGTTGCGTATCCACATGCGGGAGTTGGGGCACCCTATCCTGGGTTGCGACATGTATGCCCACGAGACCGCCCTGGGCATGGCCGAGCGCCTGATGCTGCACGCCACCACCCTGGCTTTCGAGCACCCTGCCAGCGGCGAGTGGTTACAGGGGGAATGCAGGCCCGACTTCTAGCGTTGCAGCGCGATCACTGATCGATTGCAAAGGACATTTGCACGGTGACCCGGTAACTGTTTTCCCCGGTGGCCACGGGCACCGAGTCATTTGCCGAGCGCGCCATTGCCATCTCTGCCCGAGCGACCGGCATAGGGCCAGGACGATAGGACTGCTCGGAGATTTCCAGCACTTTACCCAGCTTCACGTCTGCCGCTTGTGCCAATGTGGCGGCCTTGGCCCTGGCGTCTCCCACCGCATTGATGCGCGCCTGTTTAATCACCTCGCCAGGGTCGGCATTAGTGAAGCTGATATTGCCCCCCTCGTTCACCCCCAGGGTGACGGATTCATCCAGAATGGCCCCCACACGACTGATATCACGCACGCGCACGGTCAGGCTATTACGTACGATATAGCCAGTAATCGTTGGTGGCTGTCGCTCGCCGTTAGGTTTTGGTCGCGGGTGGTGGTAACGCGGCTGTATGGAAAAATTCGCGGTCTGCAAATCGCGTTTCTCGATGCCCTGCGCCTGCATGGCACCCAGCACCTCAGTCATGGCGGCGGAATTGGCATCCAGTGCAGCGCGCGCCGTGTCCGCCTCACGATTCACGGTCAACTGCAATACCGCCATATCCGGGGCCACCTCTGAACTGCCCTCACCGGAAACCAGTATGCGAGCTGGCTGCGAATCCGAGGCCTGAGCAATGCCCGACAACGGTAATAGCAACAGCATGAAAACTGCTGCACGATAATTCAGTTTGCTTCTCAACATCGACATTCTCTCTATGTGTGCGCAGCGCCGGGCAACGGCGCTGCTGTTAGTTATTACAGGTAACTGCACCAGTCGCTCCAGCTGCCCGCGTACAGGGTCGCATCATCACGCCCCAGCAGGGCCAGGGAGAACAGATTGACGCAGGCGGTTACACCGGAGCCGCAATACACCACCAGTTGCGCCGCATCCAGGGCGTCACCCCAGTGCTGACGCTGGCCATCGTCATCCAGGACCATTCCTGTCTGCGCGCTCACCCCCTGCCAGGGACGATTGATAGCTCCGGGAATATGACCCGCCACCGGGTCAATTGGTTCCTCCACACCCTGGTATCTTTTTTCTTCTCGCGAGTCCACCAACAGGGCTCCCCCTGCCTGCTTGTCGCGCAGGCCGTCAATATCGCAGTAAGCTGCGAATTCGCCCACAGCGGGAACCTCGACACCGGGGAATTGCGACGCATCGGTATCAGGCGACCCACCGGCGGCCAGGAATGCCTGGTAACCGCCGTCCAGTAAGCGTGGCGGTCGGTACCCGAGACTACGCATCAACCACCACAGGCGTGCGGCAAAGGCAAAACGGGAGTCATCATAGGCAATCACCTCCGTATCAGGCCCTATGCCACAGCGCGCAAGTGTGGCTGCGAATTGCCCGGGGTCAGGCAGCGGATGACGCCCGCCGTGCTCCGCTACAGGCCCCGATAAATCCTCGTTCAGGTGCAAATAGCAGGCACCCGGTACATGACCCCGTGCGAATAGCGACCTGCCCGCAGCGCTGTCGGCCAGGGAAAAACGGCAGTCAACAATCACTGCCGCGTGTTCATCCAGCAGCTCCTGCGCCTGGGCTAATAAGGTGTGCTTCACTGGCGATTCCTCCGGCCCGATCAATTTCGCGACAATTACCAGACAGAGAGTAGGCGACCCGGAGAAATTTAACTAGACTTAGACAGTGTTCTGAGCGAGATAGAAACGTGGTTACCACTACCCAGACGGCCTCGCGCCTGATGATCATCGCCAAGCCTAACCACTCATCCAGCTGGCGCGCCAACCTATTGGTGCTATTGGCGCTGGCCGTCCCCTCCCTGGGAAGCGCCATTGCATTTGCTGCACTGGGCGCCTGGCCCATCCTGCCATTTGCCGGCCTGGAACTGCTGGCGCTGGGCAGTGCTCTGTATTATGTCAACTGGAAGCTGCAATACCGCCATGTCATCACCCTGAGTGCAGACCAGGTGCGCATAGACAAGGGCTTTTATGTTCCGCGCCAGAGTTGGCAGTTTTCAAGGCAGGGGGCCGGGCTGGCAGTCACTCCGGAGAAACACCCCTGGGAAGGGCCTGAGCTGTCCCTACATGACCGGCACGAGAGTGTCAGCCTGGGTGAGTTTCTGAATCGCGATGACAGCTTGAAATTATTGGCACTGCTGCGCAAGGAAATCCGTGTGGGCACCCACAGTGCCCACGCCCGGCGCGACTTCTAGCTCAGATATCCTCAAAATCACCGTGACGGCCCTTGCCAGAGGCAAAGCGGGTTGCGCCGGTAAGGGTTTCACGTGACTCAATCACCGTCATCCCGCGCTGGAATTCGTTGGCCAGGGCATCGTCCACGGAAAGCCCCCACTGTTCATATGCACTGAGTCGGTCCGAGCGCAGACAGTTCTGTGGAAACTGCTGTAATTGCTCCGCCAGTACCAGCGCTGCCTCTAGTGCCTCGCCCTCTGCCACTACCCGATTAGCCAGCCCCATTTGCAGGGCCTCTTCTGCGGCTACCGCCCTACCCGTAAGAATCAGGTCCATGGCCCGGGAGTGTCCAATCAAACGCGGCAGGCGCACGGTGCCGCCGTCGATCAGGGGCACGCCCCAACGCCGGCAATAAACGCCCATCACCGCCGTTTGTTCCACCACTCTCAAGTCACACCACAGCGCCAATTCCAGGCCACCCGCTACCGCATGGCCAGCGATAGCGGCGATCACTGGTTTTTCCAACACCATGCGCGATGGCCCCATCGGTCCATCACCGTGCGCACTCAGCGCATTGGTAGACTGCCCGGCCGCTAGAGCCTTGAGGTCAGCGCCAGCACAAAAAGTTGCGTACTCGCCGTAGAATACCGCCACGTCGCTGTCCGGATTACTGTCAAATTCACGAAAGGCCTGGGCCAATGCCGCGGCAGTCTCTCCATCCACAGCATTGCGTACCTGGGGTCGATTGATGCTCACCAGCGTGATGCGCCCGCGCCGCTCTACCTTGACTGTATCCATCTCACTGCCTCCCACTGGCCCGCAATACACGCCCATAAATTAGCCACAGCGTAACATTGATCAACACAGCGGCCAGCACTGCACCTGCGGCACATTGAATTCCATGATTGCGCCACTCATTCAGAAGCGTTGCACCTGTTTGCGCATCACTTTGTCGCGCAGCGTGCGATACAGGTTGTCGGGATTGGCTACAATGATAAATACCCGCCGCAGGTAGCCCTCGGGACAGTTTATTTCACGCACGGCATGCCATGAGTGCTTGGTGCGCTGAAAGATCAGGCTGTAATTACCCATAGAGTTCGCAGCTGTTTCGCCAGCAAAATCATCCAGTGTCGGGGCACTTTCAAATTCAAGGTCACCGCCGTCGTCCAGCACCAGGGTATCGCCGCCCCAGGTCGGATCCCACTCTCCCTCCCGATTGAAATAAAACAGCTGTGAGCCGTGTTCACGCACTGAATCGGTGTGCGGGGATACTGAGCAGCCGTTGGGCGTATAGTGCCAATGGAAGCGCAGGTTTATTTTGCGGGCACCGTAAAGCCGTGCCAGGGTATCGCGGTAGTCATCACTGCACAGCTCAGCAATAAACTCCTGCCACGGCTTCGGCACCGGTGTAGCGGAGGTATATTCCAACGAATAGCGGTCATGCGGTTGCTGACCGGCGATACGTCCGTAGCCAAACTTTTTTTCAAACAGGGCCACATCCGGCATGTTGTCCAGCAAGGCCTGGTAGCCCTCCGCTGTCAGTAGCCCCCGGGGATTACTCCAGGGATAAGGCCGGGTGGCGGCAAAATCCCCGGGGTCGATGGCCTTGAACTGGTCAAAATTCATATACTGCATAGTGTCAATTCCGCTTGGGACAGCTCAACCAGCGATGCGCTGGAAGAGCTGCATAAAGAAAGATCATTGTGCAGGGCATGCTAGTCAAGCACAGGCTTGACCCTATTGATTTGTATCAAGGGTGCGCTGCGTTGTTACATGGCAATATTACCCTTATCAAGGTTCGCCCATGATCACCTGCCACACTCCCACTAGCATCAGGCGCCCAGCGGCGTGCACGCCGACACAGTCATCGAATTGGCCCAGCAATCACTGCGCCAGACAGATTTCATCGATTGATCCGGGCAGGGTATAATCGGCGCCCTTCTATTCCCTCCCGGGTGCAAAGAGATGTACAACAATCATGGCCAATAACAAGGTCGGCTTCGTCAGCCTGGGTTGCCCCAAGGCCCTGGTCGATTCAGAGCGGATTCTGACCCAACTGAAAATCGACGGCTACGACATCGTGCCCACCTATGAGGATGCACAGATCGTGGTGGTCAATACCTGCGGTTTCATCGACAGCGCCAAGCAGGAATCACTGGATGCCATCGGCGAAGCCATCAGCGAAAATGGGCGGGTAATCGTCACTGGCTGCATGGGCAAGGGCGATGATGCGCAAGCGATCAAGGCGCTGCACCCCAAGGTACTCAGCGTCAGCGGACCCGCCGCCTACGAGGAAGTTGTCGGTGCGGTACACGAGTACGTGCCCCATACGCCGGTGCACGACCCATTCGAGGACCTGGTGCCTCCGCAGGGTATAAAACTGACTCCCAGGCACTACGCTTACCTGAAAATTTCCGAAGGCTGCAATCACCGCTGCAGTTTTTGCATCATCCCAGATATGCGCGGCGACCTGGTAAGCCGCCCCATCGGTGACGTAATGGAGGAAGCACAGCGACTGGTACGTGCCGGTGTACGCGAATTGCTGGTGATATCCCAGGACACCAGTGCCTATGGCATAGACACCAAGTTCCGCACCGGCTTCTGGAACGGGCGCCCGATGAAGACCCGCATGCAGGAATTGTGCGAGGCACTGGGCGAATTCGGCGTCTGGGTGCGGCTGCACTATGTCTACCCCTACCCGCATGTGGACAAAGTCATCCCGCTGATGGCCGACGGTAAAATACTGCCCTACCTGGACGTCCCCCTGCAGCACGGCAGCCCGGAAGTACTCAAACGCATGAAGCGCCCCGCCGCTGCGGAAAAATCTCTGGAGCGTATCCATGCCTGGCGCCAGGTTTGCCCCGATATTACCCTGCGCAGTACTTTCATCGTCGGTTTCCCGGGAGAGACCGAGCAGGACTTTGAAATACTGCTGGATTTCCTGCGCGAGGCACAGCTGGATCGCGTCGGCTGTTTCCAGTACTCGCCGGTAAAGGGCGCTAAAGCCAACGCATTGCCAGACCACGTGCCCGAAGAGATCAAACAGCAGCGCTGGGACCGCTTCATGGCACTGCAGCAGGAAATCAGCACTGCCAAGTTGCAGGCGAAGATTGGCAAAACCATCGAGATCCTGATTGACGAGGTCGATGAGCAAGGTGCCATAGGTCGCTCCAGTGCCGACGCTCCGGAAATAGACGGTAAGGTGTACCTCGAAGGGGCCACTGATCTGCAGCCAGGCGACTTTGTCGAGGCCGAGGTCAGCGCAGCTGACGAATACGATCTGTGGGCCGGCTAGCGCGTCTGTGAACCTGTTACTGTTTACGCTCGATGATCGCGTCGATGAGCAGCATATCCGGGTTAGCGACCGGCGCCTGCAACACCTGTTACAGGTCAACCGCGCGGCGGTAGGCGACAGCCTGCGTGTCGGTGAGATCGACGGCAGGGTAGGCACGGCGCGGGTACTGGAAATCGACAGCACCCAGGCACTGCTGGCCATCACCCTGGACAGCGCACCACCGGAAAAACTCCCCTTGAGCCTGGTACTGGCCTTGCCCAGGCCGAAAATGCTACGCCGCATCCTGCGCGGCATCGCTGAATTCGGGGTGGCTGAGCTGCACCTGGTCAACAGCTACCGGGTGGAGAAAAGTTACTGGCAGACACCGGTTCTGCAACAGGCCACGGTAAGGGAATACCTGCTACAGGGTCTGGAGCAATCACGCGACACGGCACTACCGCAGGTGCACTGCCACAGACGCTTCAAGCCCTTTGTGGAAGATGTCTTGCCAGGCATGCTGGAGCAGCGCCTGGCACTGTTGGCACACCCAGGGAATTACCCCCCCTGCCCGCGGGGCATCACTGAAAATACGCTGTTGGTGGTAGGCCCGGAGGGTGGCTTTATACCCTATGAAGTCGAGAAACTGGAAGCGGCGGGCTGCCAAACCGTATCCCTGGGCCCGCGTATCCTGCGCGTGGAAAACGCCGTCACCAGTCTGCTGGGGAGATTGTTTTAGCAAGGCGTGCTGTAACTGATTCAACTGCGCGCTGCAGCTACCCGGAGCAATACCGGGTACACCCCGATTTGTTGACGACGATCAAGGCACGGCGTGCTTATCAGGGCTACCGTTAGTCCTTTACCGAAGTTAAGCAAGCAACGAGGAAAGATCATGCTCAGTGTCGCAGAAATCATGACCCGCGAACCCTACACCCTTGGCCCGGACGACACCCTGGTGCAAGCCCGCCAGCTAATGGCCGAGCACCATATACGCCATATTCCGGTGGTCAGCGGGGACAACAGCCTGGTTGGGCTGGTATCACAGCGCGATGTGCTAGCGGCGGGCGCTTCCAACATACTGAATCGCGAGGATGCCGCAGGCGACAAAGACAGCTATGTGGCGCTGTCCAGCATAATGACTTCTCCGGTACAGACGGTAGAGGAAAATGCGAGCCTGCGCGGCACCGCCATGCAATTGCAGAAAAACAAATTGGGCTGCCTGCCGGTAGTCAATGCAGGGCGCTTGGTCGGAATTATCACTGACTCTGATTTTGTGGCGATAGCCGTTAACCTGATGGAGCAGTTGGAATCCAGCGAGCCGGACGAATTTGACGTCGACTAGCACCCGCTGAAGAACCCGTTAAACTGCCGGCTCTAGTTGGTCTTCAAACAGGCTCAACTGATCGAGATCGCCCTCCCCCCTGGGCTGCAGGCGCAGGCCGGCACCCAGTAGACGCACCGGTTTGGCGCCTCTGGGCCAGGCCGTTGCCACCAGACGATGAAAACGCTGGGGGTCATTCCACGGTTCACCGCTGTCGCCAAGAGTCTCCTCCAGGGTGGTCTGGGTAAAGTCGCTGTACTTTATTTTTATCACGCGCTTGGTGGGGAAATAGCGGTCAGCGATTTTAAGAAAGCGTCCCGCCAGCTCCACCAGCAATTCATCCAGGGCCGACTCCATTGCCGGCATGGCGACGATATCCTCGTTATACGTTCGTTCAACGCTGATTGATTTGCGCACCCTGGATGGCTGCACCCGGCGCTTATCGATACCTCTTGCGACATCAAACAGACGCTGGCCGTATTTACCAAACCGTTTGACCAGCGCAGTCAATTCCACGCCCTGTAAATCACCGCAACTGACCACCCCCATGCGGCGCAGTTTTTCCGCGGTTACCCGGCCCACACCGTTGATCTTGTTAACCGGCAAATCCACTACGAACTGCGCCACCTGGTCCGGGGCGATAGTAAACATGCCATCCGGCTTTTCCCAGTCACTGGCAACCTTGGCCAGGAATTTATTGGGCGCAATACCCGCTGAAACTGTCAGGTCCAGTTCCTGTCTTACCCTGCGGCGAATCTCCGCGGCGACCAGTGTGGCACTGCCCTGAAATTGTTCGCAGTCACTGACATCCAGGTAAGCCTCGTCCAGCGACAGGGGTTCAATTAAATCAGTGAAATCGCGGAAGATATCGTGAAACTGTGCGGACACCGTCCGATAAAGTTCGAAGTGCGGAGGGACTATCAACAGCGACGGGCACAGTGCCATGGCCCGCGCTGAAGCCATGGCACTGTGCACGCCAAACTTGCGCGCCTCGTAGTTGGCCGTGGCTATAACACCGCGTCGATCTGCCCTGCCGCCTACCGCCAGGGGCTTGCCTGCCAGTTGCGGGTTTTCCCGGGTCTCTACTGAAGCGTAAAACGAGTCCGCGTCAACATGGATGATCTTGCGCTGCTCAGGCATCGACAAATCAGGCGGACAGACCCGCCGGACAGCTCACCCCGGTCCCCCCCAGCCCACAGTAGCCGCCAGGGTTCTTGGCCAGGTACTGCTGGTGGTAATCCTCCGCATAGTAAAACGGCGGAGCGTCGAGAATTTCAGTGGTAATCTCAGCGTAACCCGCCTTGTCCAGAGCCGCCTGGTAAACACCCAGTGACGACTGCGCCTGCTGCGCCTGTTGTGCATTATAGGTATATATGCCCGAGCGATACTGGGTACCCATATCATTGCCCTGACGCATACCCTGGGTAGGGTTGTGCCCTTCCCAGAACAACCACAGCAAATCCTCATAGCTGACCTGTTCAGGGTCAAATACTACGAGCACGACCTCGTTGTGTCCGGTGCGACCGGAACAGACTTCCTGGTAACCTGGATTGGGCGTTATACCCGCCGCGTAACCAACGGCAGTGGTAAACACGCCCGGCTGCTGCCAGAACTTGCGCTCCACCCCCCAGAAACAGCCCATACCAAACATCGCCTGCTGCAAGTGCTGCGGGAATGGACCCTGCAGGGGATTGCCATTAACGAAATGCCGTTCCGGCACCGGCATCACCTCATCGCGACCCGGCAGTGCGCTTTCTTCAGTAGGTAAACCGTGCTTTTTGCGAATATCAAACAACTTCATAATTCCCGTGACTCCTGCCTGCAGCGATCAGGCCGATTAATGTACTGGGTGTTACATTTCTTACGGGGAGTAAGATACAGTAGATGACTCAGGCATTACATGATTATAGCCATGCCCATCACGCGCCGCTCATTACTGGGTCTGGTCTCAGGTAGTACTTTTTTCCTCACCGCCAGGGCCTACGCCAGTGCCCAGCAGAAGCTCCCGGCAGACGCTCCACGCTTGTCATTCCCCCAGGGTATCGCCTCAGGAGACCCCCGGGCAGATGCTGTCATGCTGTGGACCCGCGCAGTTCCCCTGGTGGACGCCACGCCGGGCAGCGCCGGCAAGATACCGCTATTGCTGCAACTTAGCGCCAGCGAGGACTTCTCCAGCTTGCTGCTGCAAAACGCAGTACATACCTCAGGGGATAACGACTACACAATTCGCGCCTTTGTTGATGGCCTGCAAGCGGACCAGACCTATTATTACCGCTTCATTGGGCCCGGAGATTCTCGCTCCAGGGTGGGCCGCACCCGCACTGCACCTGCAGCGGGGCAGCCGCGCAAGGTAAACCTGGCCTTTGCCAGCTGCCAAAGCTACGAGGACGCTTTTTTTGGTAGTTGGGCGCGCATGTTGGCCGATGATAAGGCCGCAGCAGCAGAGGAACGCATCCAGTTCGTGCTGCATCTGGGTGATTTTATTTACGAGCGCAGCTGGCACAAGCGCTCTGATGGCAGTGCCCACTCGCGCAAAGTGCCGCCTTTCCCGGACGGCGCAGACCGTGAAGAAAATCGCTACGCGGTGTCACTGGCTGATTACCGCCATCTGTATAAGACTTACCTGAGCGACCCACATTTGCAGGAAGCGAGGGCCCGCTGGCCCTTCATCTGCACCTGGGACGACCACGAATTTAGCAACGACAACTTCCAGAGCTACAGTACCTATGGTGACGAGCCACACCTGGATCCGCAGCGACGGCAGCACGCCAACCAGGCCTGGTTCGAGTACATCCCCTGCCTGCTCAGCGAACTGGATGGGCAGCCGGCACACGACTTTCGCCAATTGCCATTGGAGGGAGATGCGCAGAACCGTAACCGCACAGCCATAGACAGTCTGCGCATTTACCGGCACCTCAACTGGGGCCAGTACCTGGACTTGCTGATCACCGACAGTCGCAGCTACCGCAGCCCACCCTGCCTGCCAGAAGGCTTTGCCGAATCACTGAACTTGCCAATGAATACCGTGCAACTGGTTGATATTGCCGATGCCGGCAGTGACTATAATGATGGCCAACCACCCGCAACACTCCCCTATGGCGATGGCAGCGTAGTCAATCCCGCACGCAAGCGCCCCCCTGGCAGCCTGCTGGGCGAGGAGCAACGCAACTGGTTTGTACAATCCCTGGAGAATTCCAGCGCGCACTGGAAACTGTGGGGTAACGCCCTGCCCCTGATTCCCATGCGTCTGGACCTGTCCACCCTGCCGTTTACCGGCTACGAAGACAGTATTTTTGGGATAGATGCCTGGGCCGGCTACCCTCACGAACTGAATTACCTGATGCGCGAGCTGCAACAGCAGCAGATTACCGGCGTGGTCTCCCTCTCGGGGGACCATCATATGCACGGTGCCGGCAGCATCAGCTGGTCTACCACTGATCCGCTGGCCCACCCGGTCAGTGTCGATTTCACCGTGGCCGGGATCAGCTCCACGCCCCTGTTTGAGGATCTGACGGTGGTGGCCCGCGACAAACACCCTGATTTCCAACCGATCGTTTACGCGGAAAGCGACGGGGAAATAGTCCCGGTGTGGCATATGTCGCTGCTTTACGGGGTACTGAGCGCGTTCACTTATGCCAAAACCGGGCTGACCAGCCTGGCCACCTGGCTGGCGCCTAACGAGGCAAACCCCGGACTGAAGTATGTGGACACCACAGCCAATGGCTACGGACTGGCGCGCTTCGATGCCGAGGAACTGCGGGTGCAATTGGTAACCCTGAACGACAGCCGCCGTGCTTTCAGCGAGCCCCCCGCTATAGCGTATACCGCAAACTTCCGTTTGCCGCTGTGGCAAGCGGGTGAGCAGCCCGAACTGCAAGGCCCGGAATTTGATGGTGGCGCGCCCTTCCCATTCACACCCCCTTAGGTGTAAGCTGACTAATACAAGGCGAGGCTCGCAACGACAACCGCGACATTAGCCACCTGCAGAAATGCAGTAGCTTTCACGCCCTTGTCATAATTAAAAACTAATCTGGTTCCTGTAAGACCTCAGAGGGGGAACATTAACCCCCAGAGAAAAGTGAACCAGGCACACAATTGAAAGAAAATGACTATGAACACAGACACATTCAAGGCCAGCGAACTTTGCAGCCGCAAACTCTGGCAACTGGTGAATACACCAGCCGAGACCAACATCAACGATAGTGAACTGGCGGCGGCCATTAGTGAACTGGCCACCCGGCGCCACTATCTGGAAGAGCTGCAAGAAATCGGTAAACTGGGGGAACACTCACCCGGCGCCTGAGCGCCCAGAGGCCCGATTTAATATGGCCAAACCTCCAAGCCGGCGCTCATCCACCGGCGAAATTGCCCAATTCCTGCAAAAAAGCCAAGCCATCACACAGTTCGTGGAGAGGCAGCCGCGCCTGATGTTTGCGGTAGACGCCACAGCCAGCCGCCAACCCACCTGGGATACCGCCTGCCAAATTCAAGGTGAGATGTTTCGCGCTACCGACAACATCGCCTCGCTGGCGGTGCAGCTGTGCTACTACCGGGGTTTCAATGAGTTCTATGCCAGTCGCTGGCTTAACGACAGCACCCAACTGGGCCAACTGATGCGTCAGGTGTACTGTGAAGGAGGACACACCCAGATTGCCAGGCTATTGCAACATGCCCTGGCCGAGCAACGTAAAAATAAAGTCCAGGCCCTGGTATTTATCGGCGATGCTGTGGAGGAGAAACCCGACACCCTGTGTGGCCTGGCGGGCCAGTGTGGCCTGCTGAAATTACCGCTGTTCTTGTTCCAGGAGGGCAGTAACCGGCACGTAGAGCAGACCCTGCGCAGCATGGCGAAAGTCAGCGGTGGCGCCTATGCTCGCTTCGATACCAGCAGCGCCAGCGCGCTGGCCGCGCTGCTGGGCGCGGTGGCCCGTTATGCCGCCGGCGGCCGTGCGGCACTTGAAAACAACACCAGTGACAGTGCTAAACTGCTGCTTGCACAACTGAAATAGCATTAATACAAGCCAGGAATTTTCGTGTCCAGACTACTTCTACTAGGGGCAATTGCCGCGGTGGTTTACATCCTGCTGCAACGCGCCAGGAACCTGCCGCCGCACCAGCGCAAGACCGAATACATCAAACTGGGTGTGGGGGTCGCCGTGGCTGTGGTCATTTTCCTGACGGTCACCGGGCGCATGCACTGGCTGGGTATCGCATTCACCGGCTTGCTGGTAACGGCACGCCAGTTGGCACCCATCCTGATTCGCCTGTTCCCCATGTTGGCTTCCATGAAGTTGTTTGGGCAAAAAACGCCCAGTGGCGGTCAGTCCTCCACGGTGGAGAGCGAAATACTGCGCATGCAACTTGACCATGACAGTGGTGAGTTACAGGGAGAGGTATTACATGGCGAGTATAAAGGTTGGCGACTGGCGGACATGACACGCGAACAGTTGCAGGAGCTATTGCATTACTGCAGCAGCCGCGATGCCGACTCGAGCCAGTTACTGGAGAGTTACCTCGCGCAGCGATTCCCCGGCGATACGTCGTTTGGGGAGAGACCCAGCAGCGGCGCCGGTGACAGCCGCGGCAATATGAATCGCAGGGAGGCATTAGCAGTTCTGGGGCTGGATGAATCCGCTGACAAGGAGGCGATCGTCGCCGCCCATCGCAAACTGATACAGAAGTTGCATCCGGACCGCGGCGGTAATGATTACCTTGCCGCCAAGATTAACCAGGCCAAGGATCTGTTGCTGGGTTGATCGAGCAGCACTTCCATCGCGCTGCGCAAATGCTTACACTTGCGCGCTTGAATTTCCGGGAATTTTTTCGAGGAACTGAAACACGCCATGTCTGAACTATTCGTAATCCGCAATCAACTGGGACACTACTGGGGCAAAAGTAAGGCCTGGGTCGATGGTGCGGACGCCAGGGCGGTGATGCGGGCGCGCCACCAGGACCAGGCCATCAATACCCTGTTTGAACTCAGTTCAAAGGACATCGAATTGCGCGGTGAGGTGCTGCAGGTCGAGACTACCGAGCGTGGCGAACCGGTGATCGAAACCAGCCAGATTCCGCTGCCGATAGAAGAAGACCCAAGCGCTGACAGCATTGACCAGGACACTGCCAGCCTGCACCCGGAAGCGCCAGATACGGAGGCAGCAGCCGCCATAGAACCCGGCGCGCCCGGGAATTAACCGCTTGCGCTAGCAGCGACCAATTAAAGCAGGGCTTAGCGGGACTGTTCCGCTCACGCCCGGCTTTGGATGACAGAATTCGTGCGCTACAGCCTGGCGCCTTAGAACAGGCTCCAGACGCAATCAGCCCAGAGGTTTTAGCACGTATTCACTCATCGGAATGACGTCGATAGAGTCGAAATCGATAAAGCGGATACAACTTTCCATCATCGCTGCCATACGCTGCTTTAGCAGTTCTTCATCACCCGCGCTGCCGTAAAATTCATGATCTGAGGTCATTGCCCCGGTGGGAAAATTCTCTTCCACGATGGCGTCGAAATACGCACTGTGCGCATCCAGGGTGCGCACTACCACGTTCTGACGATAGCCAAAGGTTGACTGGGTCTCTATCGCCACCGCGGTATGACTGCCTTGCCAGACTTGCAACCATTGGTCGCGGGCCATGGCCTCGGGTTTGCGGAAAAACACCACGTGACACATCCCGTAAACCCGCTCACCCGGTTGCGAGGGGTGCACCGCCTGGTTGCGCAAGGGCTCCGACTCCACCACCTGGTAGGCACTCCTGCGCAGTACCCGTTTATCTATTAACGCTTCCCAGGCAGGCGCAGCGCCTGAATCGTCCACCCACAGGGAGAGCACCGCATCGGGCAGCGGCGCGTTACTCGCCATAATACGCCCGGCAGCGGGTGCCACCGCGCTATCGGCCACACATAGCCTGATTCCCCGTATGCCCGGCACAGATTGCAATTGCGGCCCCAACTGCTGTAACAAGCTGTCGCGAAATCCGTCTGCTGAATCATCCGGCGCACGCCATAGGGGATAGAGCAGTTTTTCCATGCTAGCGCTCCCTATACGCCCTGAGGCGGAGTAATGGTAGAGGCGTTATCTATCAACATTTCCGCGCCATTAATAAAGCTCGACTCCTCAGAGGCCAGAAACAGCACCAGGTTGGCGACATCTTCCGGCTCGCACATGTTGCCGAATTTGCCTACCTCCTTCACCTCCTCGGCGGTGACGGTGTCCTTACCCGTTGCAACCTTGGCCACCATCGGGGTCTTTACGCCATCGGGGTGAACGGAATTACAACGAATAGCGTTTTTCTGCTCTTTGCAGTACATGGCGATATTCTTGGTCAGTGCGCGCACCGCACCTTTACTGGCAGTATAGGCGGCCACAAAGGACTGCCCGTGAATGGCTGCAACGGAAGACATGTTGATAATGGAACCGCCGCCGGAGTCTGTCATCACCGGTATTGCATGTTTACAGCCCAGGAAGACGCCGTCACTGTTCACCGCATTCACCATGCGCCAGGACTCCAACTCCGTATCCACAATAGTGCCCAGGGCGATCACACCCGCATTGTTCACCAGAATATGCAGACCGCCAAATTGCTCGACGGTGGCGGCTATCACTGCTTTCCAATTGTCTTCATCGGTGACGTCGAGACGCAGAAAGATGGCGTTGTCACCAATCGCGTCTGCGACTGCCTGCCCGTCCACTTCATTGAAATCCGTCACCACCACCTTGGCGCCCTCGCGCGCGAGTAAATGCGCGTCGGCCTTACCCATGCCGCTGGCGGCTCCGGTGACAATAGCAACCTTGCCAGATACCCTACCCATATTCTCTACTCCCCTTGAGTTTTCCCCCGCCAGTGTTGGCAGTGGCAAAATAACTGCGCGCAAGTTAAGCAGATGGCGCTAACAAGCTCAAACCTGTGGCCTGTAAAGCGCGCAAGGGGCTGGCCAATTGAACCAATAACAGGCCTCGCCAGCGCCTTGCAGCAATAGTATTCTTGCTCTGGCGTATCCATCACCTTTAGGGAACCAACGATGTCATCAAGTAACAAAACACCTGCCCTGATCAATTGGTTAGGCTACCTGGCCATCGCACTACTAATACTGTTACCGGTATCGGTACTCACAGTGCGCTCTGGCGCCTGGCAACAGGGCCTGATGTTGTACGCGCTGAGCTGCCTGGGTTGCTTGTTAATAATCGCCCTGGGAGTGCTGCTATTGCTGTTACCACGCTACGCCGGGTCACGCGGCGCGACCCTGGGCCGCATGCTGATCGCACTACCGGGAGCGCTACTGTTGATATCAGTACTGTCCGGACGCGGTGACTACCCGGCCATCCACGATGTCTCCACCGACACCGCGGATCCCCCGGTATTCACCGCAGCCGCGGATCAACGTGGCGATAACGCAAACACACTGGATATTGACCCCCAAGCCATCGCCGCACAGCAGCAGGCTTACGCCGATGTGCAAACGCTGCTGACCGACATGCCCATTGACCAGGCCTTTGACCGGGCGCTCGCAGTGGCGACCCAGCTGGACTGGGATATCTACCACCAGGATCGCAACGCCGGGGTGATTGAGGCTGTGGACACGACAGTGATCATGAATTTCAAGGACGACGTGGTTATCCGGCTGCGCACCAATGCGCAGGGCACACTGCTGGACCTGCGTTCCGTATCGCGAGTAGGCATTGGCGATATAGGTGCCAACGCCAAGCGCATTCGCGCTTTCCTGCAAGCCTTTAAACAATAAAGGAGAATATAACGTGTTTAGTCTGCCGCTATTACCCAGTCCCCGCCTGTTGTGCGCTGCATTATTGTGCATCGCCATCAACGCCCCGACACAAGCGGAAACAGACTACCTGAGCTTTGCCACTGAAGATGAGGCGAATACCACAGAGATCTTTCGCCAGGCGAGTCCGGCGGTAGTCTACGTCACCAATACAGCGTTAAGGCGCAGCTTTTTCACCCTGAATGTGGAAGAAATTCCCAGCGGCTCAGGCACTGGTTTCGTGTGGGACGTAAGTGGCCTGGTGGTTACCAACTTTCACGTGATTGCTGGCGCGCACAAACTTACGGTCACCCTGCAGGATCGCACTGAACACGAGGCAGACGTAATCGGTGTTGCACCGGAGAAGGATCTCGCAGTTTTGCGTATTAAGAACCCACCCGAGCACTTGGCAACCCTCCCCATGGGTGATTCCCAAGAGCTCACCGTGGGGCGCAAAGTCCTGGCCATCGGCAACCCCTTCGGCCTGGATACCACTCTCACCACAGGCATCGTAAGCGCCCTCGGGCGTGAGATACAGGCCCCCGGTGAACGCAAAATTCGCGGCGTAATCCAAACCGACGCTGCGATTAATCCCGGCAACTCCGGCGGCCCGCTACTCAACTCCCTGGGACAACTGGTGGGTGTAAATACGGCTATCTACAGCCCCAGTGGTGCCAGTGCCGGCATCGGCTTTGCCATTCCGGTGAACACGGTAAAAGAAGTGGTACCCCAGTTGATTAGCTATGGACGCATTCTACGGCCCATGATCGGCGTGGAGCTGGCCAGCGACCGCTGGGTGCGACGCTACAAGATCAAGGGCCTGCCAGTAGTGCAGGTTTACCCGGGCTTACCTGCCGCCGAGGCTGGCCTGCGCGCCGCCTATCGTGATGCCCGGGGCCAGGTGGTGCTGGGAGATATCATTACCCATGTTAACGATAAGGCCATCCGCAGTAACGACGATTATTACAACGCCCTGGAAGCCTACGAGCCGGGTCAAAAGATAACGCTCAAGACCCGTTTCGAGGATAAAGAAGCCAGCTTCGACATGGAGCTGATCGAATCCCAGTGAGCCCTCAGGACAGGGTGCCCCCGTCCACGCGGATATCTTCACCGGTGATGTGTATGCCGTCTGCACTGGCCAGCATGGCTATCACACCCGCCATGACCTCGGGGCCCTTGGCACCGGAAATTGACATGATGCGAGGCAACAAATCCCAGTCCATGGTCTCGGGAAAACCCACGTCATCCGTCATACCGGTTTTAATATCTCCCGGGCACACGCAATTGGCGCGCACGCCGCGCTTGGCATACTCCACGGCAATACTGCGGGTCATAGCCAACACACCACCCTTACTGGCCGAGTAGGCCACACCACAGGGCAGACCCGACAGGGCGGCAGTGGAAGCGGCGTTGATGATGCTACCCCCGCTTTCCAGCAGGTGCGGCAATACCGCACGACACAACAACATGGTACCGGTCAGGTTAATATCAATGACTTTCTGCCAATGAGCGGTCTGCAGTTGCTCAGTGTCGTCGAAACGCAGGATCCCCGCCATATTCACCAACGCGTAAAGGCTGCCGTAATGCGCAACGCACTCTGCAACACAGGCCTGCACACTGGCTTCGTCGCCCACATCACACACCCGGGCTGTGGCCTCACCTCCGGCACTGACAATTTCTGCAACCGTGGCCTCCAGCGCCTGCGCATTCAGGTCCACGCAGAATACCGAACCGCCCTCCGCCGCTACCCGTGCAGCACTCGCTTTACCAATGCCACTGCCGGCGCCGGTAACCAGAACCACTTTATTTTCGAATCTTTGCATCGAGCCTCTCCCATAACAGAGGCGACAGCATGCAACTCAGCGCCGGCTGCGGTCAACAAGCGCAGTACGCGGCAGTAAACCGCTACAGAATCATTCCCCAGGCGTTTCGATTGTGTCCATTATTGTCAGCTGGGCTGACTTATTAAGCCATTGTCTTGTGCTGCCGGGGAGTTACCCTGATGCACCTTTATCTGGCCGCCCGGCGCTCGTATTATAGAGCGCCATGAATGACGGCCCTTTCCCGACTTATTTATCAAGGAACGCGCCATGTCAGCAGCGCTCAGGAGAGAAACCTTGCAACAAGACCTTGACCAGTTCCGCACTGCAGTGCGTCAGTGGATGGAGGCCAATTGTCCAGAATCCCAGCGCCAGGCGATCACCCCTGAAGAACAGTTCTGGGGCGGGCGCCGGGGCGAGTTTGCCAGTGCAGATGCCAAACTGTGGTACGAACGCATGCGCGATCAGGGCTGGATTGCACCGGAGTGGCCCAAGGAATACGGCGGCGGCGGCCTGACAGACCAGCACGCGAGAATCATCAAGGATGAGATGAAACGCATCAACGCGCGCGCACCGGTATACGGTATCGGCATCTGGATGCTCGGCCCGGCCATCCTGGAATACGGCAACGAACAACAAAAGCAACAACATATCCGCGCGATCATTAACGCCGAAACACGCTGGGCACAGGGATATTCCGAACCCGGCGCCGGCTCTGACCTGGCCAGCCTGCAGTGCAAGGCAGAAGATAAGGGCGACCACTTCCTGGTCAATGGCAGCAAAATATGGACGACTGCCGCGGACAAATGCGACTGGATCTTTTGCCTGGTGCGCACTGATTTCACCGTCAAGAAACAGGAAGGTATCAGCTTTTTACTGATCGACATGGACAACCCGGGAATATCCACCACACCGATCGGGTTGATCAGTGGTGAATCCGAATTTTGCCAAACCTTTTTCGACAATGTGAAAGTGCCCAAGGAAAACCTGGTGGGTGAACTGAACAAGGGCTGGTCGGTGGCCAAAGCGCTACTGGTACACGAGCGCAAGCTGATGGCGGAAATGGGCAGTGATTCTCCGCGCAAGATCGTGGTTCCCAATGAAGCAGCCCACAAGTACCTGGAATTTGAGAATGGCAAGATCGCCGATGCACAGCTACGCAGCGACCTTATCGATTACAACATGCAAATGCATGCCATCGCCCTCACCCATTTTCGTACCTTCGAAGAAAAGACCAATGGCATACGCA
The DNA here is from genome assembly GCA_024686215.1 of Gammaproteobacteria bacterium. Classification (GTDB taxonomy): domain Bacteria; phylum Pseudomonadota; class Gammaproteobacteria; order Pseudomonadales; family Halieaceae; genus JAACFI01. Next base: position 60,551 of record JAIBDN010000006.1, read on the forward strand.
GTGCCGCACCTCTGGTCATGAAGTACCTTGGCACCGAGGCGGAAAAAACCAAGAGCGAGTTATTGCTTGCCATCATGGGCACTCAGGGGCTGGGCTGGGAAGGTGACAGCTTTACACCTGAGGAGTTGGACACCCTGCGACTATGGGCCATGTCGAAAGCCATGACCATTGCTGGCGGCAGCTCCGAGATCCAGCTCAACGTGATCGCCAAGTCAATTCTCGAATTGCCCCAATCCTAGGAGACCCGGAGCATGGCATTGGTACTGAATGAAGAACAACGTTTGCTGCAGGACACCGCCAGGGAATTCCTGGATAGCAACGCACCGGTAGCGGCATTGCGCAAATTGCGCGACGCTCAAGACCCATTGGGCTACGCCCCCGACCTGTGGCAGCAAATGACCGAATTGGGGTGGGCCAGCATTATTTTGCCTGAGGCATTTGGCGGCCTGGAATTTGGCTTTATGGGCCTGGGCGTGGTCATGGAAGAGACCGGGCGAACCCTGACTGCCTCACCACTGCTGGCATCAGCAGTGGTTGGCGCTTCGGCTATTTTACTGGGAGGCACTGCAGCGCAGAAAGAAACCCTGCTACCGGCAGTCGCCGGCGGGGAGCTGACCACGGCACTGGCACTGGAAGAAAGTCACCATCACCGTCCACACCAGATTGCAACGACGCTTGAAAACCAGGGGGGGGAATTTCTGCTCAATGGCCGCAAGACCTTCGTACTCGATGGCCACAGTGCCGACAAGCTGGTTGTAGTGGCACGCAGCAGCGGTGGAACCAACGACCGCGAGGGGCTCACCCTGTTACTGGTCGATCGCGAAGCTCCCGGCGTTGCCGTAACGCGCACCATCATGGCCGACAGCCGCAATACCTCCAATATGACGTTCGAACAAGTCACTGTTCACGCCGCTGCCATCATTGGGGAGGTCGGTGCGGGTTGGTCGATACTCGAACCGGTACTGGACAGAGGCCGCGTGGCGATTGCCGCTGAAATGATGGGGCTGTCCCTGGAGGCTTTCGAGCGCACTGTAGCCTACCTGAAAGAACGCGAGCAGTTCGGCGCTTTGATTGGCAGCTTCCAGGCACTGCAACATCGAGCCGCGCAGATGCAGGCAGAAATCGAATTGTGCCGTTCAGTATTACTGCAAACACTGTCAGCGGTAGATGAAACGCCGGAGCAATTGCCCATGCTGGCAAGTCTGGCCAAAACCAAACTTAATGAACTGGTAAAACTGGTGACCAATGAAGCCGTACAGATGCACGGTGGCATCGGCGTTACCGACGAACTGGAAATCGGCTTCTTCCTGAAGCGCGCCCGGGTCGCGGTGCAGATCTTCGGTGACACTGGTTTTCACAAGGACAGATACGCCACTTTGTGTGGCTACTAAGAGGAATCAGGCAATGCAAGCCAGCGATAAGATAGCCGTGGTACACAAGTATGTGGAAGCCTTCGACAAGGCCGACATCACTATCATCAGAGAGATTTACGCCGCGGATGCCAGGGTGGAAGACCCGGTAGGCACCGATGCACATGAGGGCATTGAGGCAGTCTGCGCCTTCTACGCAGGGGCACTGGGATCCGGTGCAAAACTGGCACTCACCGGAGAACCGCGCTGCGCAGGGAATGCGGTGGCCTTTCCCTTCCAGGCCCGCAGCGGTGCTTTGACCGTCGATATCATTGATGTGTTTGAATTCAACGAGCATGGCAAGATCAGCAGTATGAAGGCCTACTGGGGCGCCGAGAACATGAAGACCTGATAGCCGCAAAACACAGAATCACCCCTGGCCTGCACACCCCGCTGATCGGGTAACAAGTTATAGCCGGCAACGCTGCATGCTATGCTGCTGCAATTGCTGACAGTGGAGATCCCGATGCTGGAAAAACATGTTGCGATCACCGGCGCCACCGCCGGCATCGGCCGTTACGCGGCGCTGGATTTCGCCAGCCGCGGCGCCGATTTAACCCTGTTTTGCCGCAATCCGGACAAGGCTGTGGCGCTGCAGCAGGAGATTACCGCCGCCGGGGGCAAGTCTCCCACTATCATTGCCATGGACATGGCTGACCTCAGCAGCGTGCGCCAGGCGGCAGAGGAATTTCTGGCCAGCGCTCGCCCACTGGACGTATTGCTGAACAACGCAGGGGTGGTCAATACCAGCCGCAGGGAAACCGTAGACGGCTTTGAAGAAACACTGGCCGTCAATCACTTCGCGCCCTTCCTGCTCACGGGCTTGTTATTACCCGCTCTGCAGCAGGCCAATCATGCCCGCATCGTCAACGTGGCCTCCCACGCCCACACCTTCGTCAAAAGCATGGGCTTCGATGACATGCAGGCCGAGAAGGGCTATAAAACTTTTCGTGAATACGGGCGTTCCAAACTGGCCAATATTTTATTCACTCGCAGCCTGGCCCGGCGCCTGGAGGGCACCGACATTACGGTGAACTGCCTGCACCCGGGCGCTGTGGCAACCTCCCTGGGGACAAACAACAAAGGACTGGTGAGCTGGCTGCTACCGGCGCTGCTAAAACCTTTTTTTCGCAGCCCGCAACAAGGTGCAGCAACCTCCATCTACCTGTGTACCAGCGAGGAGGTCAGTGCGACCAGCGGCGAGTATTTCGCCAACTGCAAGCAGGCCAGGGCCAAGCCCTGGGGCCGCGATGACCAACAGGCACAACGTCTGTGGGAGTACACGCAGGAAACGCTTGGCTACAACTACCCCGCGCTATAGCCACTGCTACAGGAACGTAGCGACAGGACGTGTATGAATAGAAGGGCTTCATGGATTTATTGTTGACCGGCATGGGTGTGGTTTTCGTCGGCGCACCGCCTATTGCCCTGCTGCTGGGTGCGGTATTCGCGATATTGTACTTCCGCGGCCGCCAGCGCACAGTACTGGCCGCTGGGCTATTGTGGACTGCTTACGGCGCTTATGAAACTGCGATTAAGCTGCAGTTTATCTGCCCTGAGGGGTGCAATATCCGCGTAGACCTGTTGTTGATCTACCCACTGCTGACCATCGTCTCTACACTTGCCCTGGTGAAATTCTTGCGCCGATAAACAGGCCCGATATTGACCGCTAGGCACGCTCACCTTGCAATAGAACCGGCAAAGCCCCAAAATTCGCCCCATGTTTAAAGCCCACTTCGCCACATTAGCCGCCCTCGCCCTCACTCTGCTGTTGTTACCGCAGGTCCAGGCCAATGAGGATTACCCACCCCAGGTCAAACCCATCATCGAGCAGCGCTGTATGGTTTGCCACGGCTGCTATGACGCGCCCTGCCAGTTGAAACTGGATGCCTGGGCGGGATTGCAACGCGGTGCCAGCAAAGAAATGGTTTACGACGGTACCCGCCTGCGCACGGCCAACCTGACACGTTTGTTTGAAGATGCAAAAACGACACAAGAGTGGCGCGATAAAGGGTTTTATTCGGTATTGAGTGAGCAATCTACGAAGCAATCGGTACTCCAGGGCATGCTGGAGCTGAAACAGCAGCACCCCCTGCCCGCAGGAGAAAAATTGCCCGATAGTTTCGAGTTGGGCCTGGAACGCGACCAGCAGTGCGTCAAAAGCGATGAATTCGCAAGCTATAGCAGAGACTATCCGCTCTGGGGCATGCCTTACGCCCTGCCCGGGCTCAACCAGGAAGAACACCAGACCCTCATTACCTGGCTGGACAACGGTGCCAACGGCGTAGCCAGGCCCGCGCCATCCGCTGCCGAGCTCAAGTCCATTGCCCAATGGGAAGCTTTTTTCAACGGCACCAGCCTGAAGCAACAGTTGATGTCACGCTACATTTACGAGCACCTGTTTGTCGGCAACCTGTACTTTTCTGATCTGGGGGAGCAGGCCGGTTACTACAACCTGGTACGTTCACGCACACCGGCTGGTGAGCCCATCGATATCATCGCCACACGCCGACCCTACGATTCACCTGGGAATGCGCCTTTTTTCTATCGACTACAGCCACTGCGCACCGCAGTACTGGCTAAACGGCATATGCCGTATGCGCTGAACAAGGCGCGTATGCAGCGCTGGCAGCAACTGTTTATAGAAGCAAGTTACACAGTCTCTGCCTTACCCACTTATGAGGCCAGCGTGGGTTCAAATCCCTTTATCGCCTTTCGCGAATTACCCATCGAGTCGCGTTACAAATTTATGCTGGATGAAGCCCAGTTCACCATCATGGGTTTCATCAAGGGCCCGGTTTGTCGTGGGCAGGTGGCACTGAATGTCATAGACGATCACTTCTGGGTGGTTTTCCTTGACCCGGATACCCCGCAGCCTGATCAGGACGCTGAGTTCCTGGCGAAAGAAAGTGACAACCTGAGACTACCCAGCAGCAAAAGTAGCTTGTTAGTGTCACTGGTGGACTGGCACAGCTATTCCAAGGGGCAGCTGGCATTCCTCAAGGCCAAAAAAGCGCACCTGCAGCAAAGTCTGGAGGCGCATAATGCCAAGGTTACGACGAGTTTGATCTGGGACGGTGACGGTAGCAACGAGAATGCCGCGCTAACTATCTTTCGCCACAATGACAGCGCCTCGATATTAAAGGGTTTTGTGGGGCAGGAGCCCAAGACCGCCTGGGTCATCAACTACTCACTGCTGGAGCGCATTCACTACCTGCTGGTGGCGGGTTTCGATGTGTACGGTAACGTCGCTCATCAGCTGGAAACACGCCTTTACATGGATTTCCTGCGTATGGAAGGTGAACAAAATTTCCTCCTGTTCATGCCCGAGGATAAACGCCTGGAACTGCGTGACTTCTGGTATCGAGAAGCCAGCGATCACGTCAAGCAGTATGTACTGAATGACACCACGACCTTTGACCGAGACACGGGTATCAAGTATGTGACTGCAGACCCGAAGGGTGAACTTCTAGATAAACTGAAGAACACACTACCGGGCGCGACGGCACCGCGCTATAGCGTAACGGATCCGGCATTTGACAGACTCAAGACACTGAACGGCAACCCTTTCCGCCTGATGCCACAAACTGCGTTCCTGGAAGTATTAGGCAGCAGCGGCCAGGAAAAATACTATACCCTGGTGCACAACAGCGGTTATCTCAATAATGCGCAGATTTTCAAGGAAGCCCAACGGCGGATCCCGCAGGAAGACTATCTCACAGTGGCGAAGGGCTTTATTGGCTCCTATCCGAATGTTTTCTTTCAACTAAGCGAACAGGACCTGGACGGCTTTATTTCGGCCATCATCGCGCTGAGAACAGAGCAGGACTACGCTGCACTGGTATCGCGCTATGGCGTGCGCCGCAATGCTACCTGGTTCTGGCGACTCAGCGACAAGTTCCACGCGGCTTACAAAAAATCCAATCCGATAGAAGCGGGCTTGTTTGATCTCAATCGCTACGAAAATCGTTGATAAAACTGTCATAAAGAGGAAATTTTGATGTTTGCTTATGCCACGCCGTTGATTGGCGGACTGCTGATAGGCACATCGGCGGTTGCGCTGCTGTGGTTTCTGGGGCGCATTGCCGGTGTCGCCGGTATTGTCTGGGGCGCGATTTCCGCCCAGCCAGACAACGCCTGGCGCTGGCTGTTTATTGTTGGCCTGCTGCTTGGACCTGCGCTGTACCACACGCTAACAGCCACTCCCTACCCCGTTCCCAGCGCCCTGCCCTGGTGGCAGGCAGCAGCCGGAGGATTACTGGTAGGCATCGGCGTGAAGCTTGGTTCCGGCTGCACCAGCGGCCACGGTGTTTGTGGCCTCGGCAGGCTATCACCGCGTTCCCTGGTAGCTACAATAACCTTCATGGCCACCGGTATTGCCACCGTCTACGTCATTCGCCACGTGCTGGGAGCTATGTAAATGAAAGCGATTATTGGATTGCTATGTGGAACTTTGTTCGGCATCGGTTTGGCTATGTCCGGCATGACAGACACAGCTAAAGTATTGGGCTTTCTCGATGTATCTGGAGACTGGGTACCTGACCTGGCTTTCGTTATGGGCGGTGCCGTGTGCGTCACGCTTGTCGGATTTTACCTGGTACTGAAATCCAAGGCGCCGTTATTAGGCAAGAAATTTTTACTGCCAGGCACGCGCATTATCGATGGTCGCTTGCTAGGCGGCGCAGCTATTTTCGGTATCGGCTGGGGCGTTTATGGCTATTGCCCCGGCCCAGCGCTGTCCGCTCTGGTCTATATGGAACAAAACACCGGGATCTTTGTGGTGGCCATGCTGGTCGGCATGGCCCTGACCAACCGTCTGACCCGCGCCTGAACCCAGCGCGGTCTGCAATGCCCTATTCAATGCCGCCGTAGCGATCATCCCACCTTTTTACGATCGCCTGGTGACTGCCATCCTTGCGTACCTTGGCAAGGGAGGCATTGAAATCGGCAACAATTTTCTCGTGTCCTGACAGACTGCGGCTGATCGCAACATGCCTGGCCACAGCGGGGAGCTTGATCCCGGTCACCTCAAACTGCACGACTTTGTCACCCAGGTATTCGTGTAACTGCTGAACAATCGTGCGCTGGTCACCAATAACAAAATTCACCTGGCCATTGAGCAGGTTCAACAGGTTCTGGATCAGGTGATTCTCCGGCACCAGGATCAAATTCGGTATCGCATCAAAATCCACACCATAGGCATAATCTACGCGCACGCCCAGTTTGCCGCCCGCCAGATCGGCCAATTCAGAGTAGTCGTTCATATCACCGCGGCGCTTTAATATAATCAATTCGCTGCGCAAGTAAGGCTCACTGTATAGCAGGTCCTGGGCACGTTCCTGTGAATACCAGGCGGCTGCCAGTCCATCGTAAACACCCAGTCTGGCACCCTCGACCGCGCGCGACCAGTTCTCGATAGTAATTTCAGGGTGTGTCTTGGTGCCGTCGAACACATGTCCGACCAGTTCCAGCGCCAGGCCGCGCTGCGGCAGTTTTTCGTCGGCATAGGGCGGCGAGGTATTGGCCATCAGTCGCAACGGTTGCTGCGCGAATGCGCCGGCGCTGGCAAAAGTAAAGCCAACAACAAGCAGTAAAACACATCTGAACATAAGAAATCCCCTATATAAAACCGACTGGTTATAGCGAGCGAAGCATAAACCGCATCATGCGGAATATCCATCATTAAACCAATGCAGAAAATCCTGCCTGGGTGCGGTTTGCACCTGTTGCCATTGCACACCGCAGTGCTATGCTCGCGAAATTCTAACGCTGCCAACCTGGAGTCTGTCTTGACGAAAAAGAAACTGTTGTGGTCCGCATTCGCCATTATGCTGACCATCATTGCCCTGATACAGTTTATCCCCGCAGCTCCGCTGCTGATCCCGGTGCAATTGCCCGAGAATCAGCGTGCCGCACACCGCTTGCTTAACTTCGAGGGGATTGCCAACTTCCGTGACCTGGGTGGTTATGCCACAGAGCAGGGGCAGCACGTAAAGTGGGGCGCGCTTTACCGTTCAGGCACTTTCGCCCGCAGCAGCAGAGGCGATCTGCAGGGCTTGCAGAAATTACAGCTGAGTGCACTGATCGACTTCCGATCCAGCATGGAGAAAGAGGAAGAACCCAATTTCCTGCCCGATCCCCCGGGCTTTACGCTGATCGAAATACCCACTCTGGATGATGGCAATAAAGCCCTGGTGGGAGAAGTGATGGAGCGAGTGGAATCAGGTGACTTCGAAGGATTCGATCCCAACCTGGCGATGATAAAAGCAAACCAACAATTCGCTACAGAGTTTACGCCGCAGTTTCGCCAGTTCATGCACACCGTGCTGGATGCCAAGGGCACACCCATCGTATGGCACTGCAGTGCAGGCAAGGATCGCACCGGCTTTGCCTCAGCGATATTACTGCGCGTCCTGGGTGTTGCGCAGGACGTAGTGATGCGTGATTACATGGAGAGCAAGCAGCATGCCCTGGAGGCGCGCAAAAACCAGTTATTACTACTGCGCACCTTCAAGGGTGACGAAGCCGCAGACAAACTGGCGATCATGATGGGGGTAGAAGAAGCCTGGTTGCGCGCCGCTTTTGACGAAATCGATGCGCATTGGGGCAGTTTTGATAACTATGTGCGCGAGGGCCTGCAACTCAGCGCAGCCGATATTGCCCAGTTACACAGCCAGTTGCTCGAATAGTAAGCACTCTCGCAGGGGGTTTATCCCCGCAGTCCAATTTGTTGAGCCGCCCCGCTGGCGCTTTTCCCTATACTTATCGACCTTTCAGACGCGCCTGCGGCGCGAGCGATATTTGCCACTGTGGGCAAGGCACAAGGGAAGAGTTATGAATTTTGAATTTTCTGAGGAGCAGCTGTTCATCCGTGACCAGGCGCGCAATTTTCTCAGCCAGGAGAGCACTGCAGACGTGGTGCGCAGCGTACTGGACGGCGAGCAGCCCTATCACCGGGAGTTATGGCAACAGATCGTGGATCTGGGGTGGACCGCCATGGCCATACCCGAAGAATTTGGCGGCCTGGGACTCGGTTACCTGGAATTGTGTGTGGTCGCCGAGGAGCTGGGTCGTGCCCTGACCCCGGTACCGTTTTCTTCCAGTGTGTATCTGGCCACCGAGGCCATCAAGGCATGGGGCAGCCAGGCGCAGAAATTACACTACCTGCCGAAACTGGCCTCGGGTGAACTTATCGGCACATTGGCCAGCAGCGAGGGGCTGGGCGCACTGACCATAGAAACTCGCGTGGAACAGGGTAAGCTTCACGGAAAGAAACTGCCGGTAGCAGACGGCGATATCGCGGATTTTGCGGTGGTCATTGCCGCAGATAGTCGTGGCAACACCGGGCTTTACCTGGCGGACCTCACGGCTACAGGTACAGCGCGGAGCACTCTGTCGAGCATGGATCCCAGCCGCTCCCAGGCCAGCCTGGAATTTGACGCCGTGGCGGTGGAAAGACTGGGCGAGGATACCGACGGGCGCCAGGCACTGTCACAACTGCAGGACAAGGCAGCGGTGTTGTTTGCCTTTGAGCAGATAGGCGGTGGGCAGGCGGCCCTGGACATGGGCATGGCTTACACCCGGGAGCGCTATGCATTTGGCCGCGCCATTGCTTCATTCCAGGCCATCAAACATAAATTCGCGGAT
>JAIBDN010000082.1 GCA_024686215.1 Gammaproteobacteria bacterium
CAGTACTACCAATCCAGAGGCGATGCCGCCCACCAGGCCCAATAAGGAGTAAGCCAGCAGCGATTCGTAGTTGGTCAGGTAGCGCCTGTATTTACTCAGCAGGTTGCGCACGATGACTTTGACTCATGATTAAAATAACAATATTACCAGTTATCTCAGGGCGTATTACTTTTATACTGTGCGGTTATTCACAGGAACAAAGTCTGTACGGGTCTGGATGGCATCATGGTTAAGGTAGGAATAGTAGGCGGGACTGGTTACACCGGGGTGGAACTGCTGCGGCTGTTGGCGTTGCACGAAGAAGCGCAGGTGGTGGCGATTACCTCGCGCGCGGAAAGTGGCCGCCGGGTGGACGACCTCTACCCCAATTTACGTGGTCACTACGAACTGGCGTTTACCGAGCCTGATATACAGCTATTGGCCGCCTGCGACGTGGTGTTTTTCGCGACGCCGCATAATGTGGCGATGAATATGGTGCCCGAGCTCCTGGCCGCCGGCGCGCGGGTGATTGACCTGTCGGCAGATTATCGAATCCGCGATGCGGCGCTGTGGTCCGCCTGGTATGGCGAACCGCATGCCAGCCCTGAGCTGCTGGATGAGGCGGTATATGGCCTTCCCGAGGTCAATCGTGCGCAGATCGCCGGAGCCCAACTGGTGGCCTGTCCGGGCTGCTACCCCACTTCTGTGCAACTGGGCTTTATTCCCCTGTTGGCTAAAGGCCTGGTGGACCCTGGGCAATTGATCGCCAGTTCTGCCTCGGGCGTGAGTGGCGCCGGGCGTCAGGCCAAGGTAGACAACCTGCTCAGTGAGGTAGCTGACAGTTTTAAAGCGTATGGGGTTGAGGGGCATCGGCATTTGCCGGAAATTGAACAGGGACTGGCCGACGCGGCCGGTGAATCAGTGGCGCTGACTTTCGTGCCCCACCTGTTGCCGATAATACGCGGTATTCATTCCACCTTATTTGCCCGCTTGCGCGGCGATGCGGGGGATCTACAGGCATTGTATGAACAGTGGTACGCGGATGAGCCTTTTGTTGATGTGTTACCCACCGGTACGTTGCCCCAGACGCGCACGGTGAAAGGCGCCAATCGCTGCCAGTTGGCTATCGCTGTGCCCCAGGGCAGGGATACGGTGGTGGTGATGGCGGCTATCGACAATCTGGTGAAGGGTGCTTCAGGTCAGGCGGTGCAAAATATGAATATCATGCTGGGCCTGGATGAGCAGATGGGCCTGCGGCAGGTAGGTCTGCTGCCTTGAGTATTGGCCAGATGACGGAGTCCCGATTTCGCCCCCCCAGTGTGCTGTACCGGCAGCGACGCCTGCGTCTGCTGGTGCTGGTAGGCGCATTGATGACGATATTGATCTTAAGTCTGGGTTTCTGGCTTGGTCAGCGCGCGGCCTACAGTGGCATGGGCATCGACCCCGAGTCCTATCGTCAGTTACAGGAGCAATTGCCTGCGGCGCGGGAAGAGGCACTTACGCTGACCCAGGAACTGGAAGTACAAGGCACCCGGCATGAGGTAGACAGGCGCGCATTGGAGCTGGTGCGTGGGGATATCGCCGCGCAGAAGGAGCAGATATCCAGCCTTGAAGAAGGGCTGCGCTTCTACCGCAGTTTGATGGCGCCCGGTGAGATAGCCCATGGCCTGAGCCTGCGTGAAATTGAGTTGGTCAGTCGCAGCGAAGCGGGGCGCTATGCGTTTCGAATTGTCGCTCAGCAGGAAGCGCTCAAGCACGACATGCTAAGGGGTGAATTGTATGCCGAGGTTTACGGCAAGCGTGACGGAGAGCCAATCAATTACCCCCTGGCAGAGCTGTCCGATGACCTGCAAGACAATGTTGTGCCTTTGCGTTTCCGCTACTTTCAGGCTATAGAAGGTGAGCTGACCCTGCCTGAAGGCTTTACGCCTGAAGGGGTGAATGTGGTGGCCAGTGCCAAGTCACCGCGTAAAGTGGAATTCACAGAGCAGTATTCATGGCAAGTACAGGAGAGATTTACCCATGCTGGGAAGTAAGAAATCGTCGTTCAGCGTATCCGGCGCCACCACCCTGATATCCAGGGACACGGTAGTGGTAGGCGATGTGCATTTCGCCGGGAACCTCGATATTGAGGGCCTGGTCCAGGGTAATATTATCGGCGAAGAGGGTAAGGATGCCCTGGTAAGAGTGGTAGACAAAGGCCGTGTGGAGGGCGATATACGCGCCCCGGCAGTACTGATCAATGGCATGGTAAAAGGCGATGTGCATTCTTCACTGCACCTGGAGCTTGCTGCCAAGGGGCGCGTGGAGGGCAATGTGTTCTACACCTTGCTGGAGATGGCCGCCGGCTCGGAGGTCAATGGCAGTCTGACCCACCTGGTTGAGACGGAAGAAAAGAGCGATTCCGGGGAGAAAACGCCGGAGCCTGGCGCAGAGGTTACCGACGCGGGGGCCTAGCACATAGCGCCCACAGGGGTCGCCTCACACAAAGTTGACTAAATTAGTCGGATTTAAGATAATGCTAGCCCATAGGACGCCCACAGGGCGAATTCCGAGATAGCCATGTCAGTAGCTGAAACATTCAATCCCGCCTCTATTAGCCTCAGTGCCAGAGCCGTGCATAAGGTGCGCGACCTGGTGGAGGAAGAGGAAAACGACGAACTGAAACTGCGTGTGTTTATCACCGGCGGCGGTTGCTCCGGCTTTCAGTACGGATTTACCTTTGATGAGTTGGCCGCAGAAGACGACACCGCAATCGAAAAAGACGGTGTAACGATGCTGGTTGACCCCATGAGCTTCCAGTACCTGGCAGGGTCTGAGGTCGATTACACCGAGGGGCTGGAAGGCTCTCGTTTCATTATCAGCAACCCCAATGCCACCGCCACCTGCGGTTGTGGCTCTTCTTTCTCTATCTAGAGAGCGACAATACCCGTGCCCGCCCTGCCAGCCCGAAACCTACTCGCGCTGGCGCTGTTTCTTGGGGTTTTACTCACCTCCTCCCTGGCCCTATCCCAGGACCAGATACCCAGCCAGCAGCGTTTCGTGGTAGACATCGAACTGCAGACACTGGAGCAGTTTGACCTGCTGCTGCAGCGCGCCAATCAGCTGATGCTTTCCGGTGAAGTGCAGCAACAGGGCGAGGCAGCCGTGGTTTTTGTCTTGCACGGCCCGGTGCTACGCAGCCTGCTCAAACAGAACTACCCGGAAAATCGTCAAACTGTGGATCTGGCAGCCCGCCTGTCAGCGCTGGAAGTTATCGACCTGAAAGCCTGTCGCACCTGGATGGGCGGCAATAGCGTCAGCGAGTCTGATTTGCAGCCTTTCGTAGAGAGCGTCTCCTACGGACCGGCGGAAGTGGAGGGCCTGCTGAAGCAAGGCAATTACAGTTACTTCTAGTAGTAGCTGTTCCCCCCCCAATCACCCAGCACTTTGGCCCGCTTCCGGACTAACTCAGAGGCGTCTGCCTGCGCGACTATCCGGAGAGTGCATGCCCCATTAAGCGATCCGGATAGTCGCGCAGGCAGACGCCGTCTATCAGAGTGCCAGAGTATCAAAGTAACCGGTTATCAAGGTGATCGAGTATTACCGGGGGTAGATAGCGCCCAATACACGTTCACCCGAAGCCCCGGTGACCGCCGGGGCATTACCGGCGAGCCCATCAAGCGTTCGCTGCGCCAGCCAGGCGAAAGTGACCGCTTCAACCCAGTCCGGGTCCATACCCAGGGCCGCCGTGCTGGCTACGCTGGCGGGCGCCAGGCGCGTCTGCAGGCGCTGCATCAAGTCGTCATTGTGGGCCCCGCCGCCGCAGACGTAAATCTCCCGTACCGCCAGGCCGCTGCTGTCTATACCCAGCGCGATGGTTGCAGCTGTGAATTGGGCCAGTGTTGCCTGTACGTCGATGGGTTGCGTGTCCGGAAAAGCAGCTAACCGCTGGTCCAGCCAGTTCATATTAAAGGCTTCCTTGCCCGTGCTGCGGGGTCCGGAGAGGGCCAGGTACTCATGTTGTAGAAGGGCTTCAAGCAGGTCGGCCTGCACGCTACCGGCCGCCGCCCAGCGACCGCTGCGGTCACAGGGTTCGCCTCTATGACGTCCAATCCACAAGTCCAGCAGGGTGTTGCCGGGGCCGGTATCGAAGCCCTGTAGTAGCTTGTCGCCCTGCAGCAGGGTGGCGTTGGCGATGCCGCCAATATTGACGATAGCGCGGTTGCAGGCTGCATCGGTAAATGCCGCAGCGTGAAAGGCTGGCGCCAGTGGCGCGCCTTCACCGCCAGCGGCGATGTCCCGGCGCCGAAAATCAGCCACTGTGGTGATACCGGTGAGTTCTGCAATGGTATTGGGGTCGGCGATCTGCAGGGTAAATGCGGGAACCTTGGCGGGCGTCGTCGAAGGTGGCCGGTGGCGTATGGTCTGCCCATGGCTACCTATGGCCACGATGTCCCTGGCTGGAACATTGGCCTGCTCAAGGAGTGCCTGTGTTGCCTGGGCAAACAATTGGCCCAGTTCCCTGTCGAGGATGCCCATGCGCTCGATTTCCCGCTCTCCGCAATGGCTGATAGCCCGGATGCGTTCGCGCATGGCTGCTGGAATAGGGTACTCGCGGCTCGCCAGTAGTGACACACTATCCCCCGTGCAGCCAACCAGGGCGCTGTCTATGGCATCCACACTGGTGCCTGACATCAGGCCGATAAACAGCTTGTGTGTCACGCGCTCAGGGTTGCTCAATGTTGGCGGCTGCAGTGTTCAGCGCCAGATGGTTGTTGCTGCGCAGGGATGCCAGTTGCGCAGAGGCATCACGAATGGCAGACCGAAATTGGGCCATCTCTACCTTGGGCAGGGATTTGGCCTTGGGTAATTTCTTGTGAATGGTACGGGGATTGCGGTGCACCCCGTTCATCAGGAATTCGTAGTGCAGGTGGGGTCCGGTGGCGGCACCGGTGGCACCCACTGAGCCGATCACCTGGCTTTGTGACACCCGCTGTCCCTGCTTGACCTTGCGCTTGTGCAGGTGCAGGTACTTGGTGACATATTGCTCTCCATGCTGGATGAACACGTAGTTGCCATTGGCCCGGCTGTAGCCGGCCTTGGACACCCGGCCGTCGCCTGCAGCGAAAACCGGGGTGCCGGTAGGTGCAGCATAGTCGGTGCCGCGATGCGGGCGACTGGTCTTGTAGATTGGGTGCAGGCGGTTGGGGTTGAAGTTGGAACTGATGCGGGTGAAATCAACCGGCGCCAGCAGGAAGGCCTTGCGCATGCTCACCCCATCTTCGTTGTAAAAGCTCACGTCGCCGTTGGCATCCTTAAAGCGATAGGCACTGAAGGTCTCGCCCTGGTTGGTAAAAGAGGCGGCAATGATCTCACCGTCTTTGTATTTTTTCCCATCCAGGTACATTTCTTCAAAGATCAGGTGGAAAGTATCGCCCTTGCGTGGATCCTGTACGAAGTCGATAACCCCGCCAAAGATATTCGCCAGTTCCATGATCATGTTTTGGGTCAGGCCCGCTGCCTGCCCCGCCAGGAATAGTGAAGAAGTGATTTCTCCGGCGGCCCAGGTTTCACGTGGTTCTGGTTTGCGCAGGGCCACCTCACTGGCAAAGCCGGCGTCTGTGCGGGTATAAGTGATAGATTCCAGGGGCGATTTCACGTAACGCAGGGCTTGTAATTCGCCCTGTTGATCGGCGCGGAACTCGATGGTCTGCCCGGGGAAAATACGTGCCAGGGATTTACCGTCGGTGGCCTGGCTGACCACATTGTGCACGTCGCGGTTATCGAAACCTGCACGCTTGAAAATCAAGGACAGATTGTCGCCGCTGCGCACTGTCTGCGCGTGCCAGGCCTGTTCAGAATTCGCCGCTGGCGTGACAGCCACTGCAGGGGGTGGCAGTTCAGTGAGAGGCTCAACTGCCGCTTGCTCGGCGATCTCCGCTGCGAGTTTCTCGCTGCCAGTGTTCTCGCTGGCGGGCATGAAGAAAATCACCAGGAAGGTGCATAGCGCCAGCGCTGCGGCCGCCAATACGTATTTTTGCGGCGTGCGCTCCAGCGACAATCCAATCTGCGGAAGATTGAGCTGCGGCAGTTGTCCCGGTTCCTCGCGTATAGCGGTGGCCCCCCGCTGTCGTTTACTTGCTGACATGTCCCGTTTTCGTTTTGTGTTTGTTGTCGCGCAGTATATAAAAATTCCCGGCGAATCTATAGGTGGGGGTGACGAATATGAACGGGTATTGTAAGGTTGGCGCCCTTTGCAGCCGACACCCAACTCCAGACAGAGTACAGCCCGATGAGTAGCGCCCTGCTTGAAGACCTCCGCGCGCGCGGATTGATTTTCCAGATTGCCGGAGAAGATGACCTGCCCGGTTGGTTGGACGGCGGCGTGCGCACGCTCTATTGCGGCTTTGATCCCACCGCAGACAGCCTGCATATAGGCTCGCTGGTGCCACTGCTGATGCTGCGCCGCTTCCAGCTCGCGGGGCACAAGCCGCTGGCGCTGGTGGGTGGCGCCACGGGTCTGATTGGCGACCCCAGTTTCAAGGCGCAGGAGCGCCAGCTCAATACGCCGGAGATCGTGGGTGGCTGGGTTGAAAAACTCAAAACCCAGGTATCCCGGTTTATCGACTTCGATGCGGGTGAGCTCTCAGCAGAGGTGGTCAATAATCTCGACTGGACCGTCGACATGGATGTGCTGAGCTTCCTGCGCGATGTGGGTAAGCACTTTTCCATCAACGCCATGATCCAGAAAGAGTCGGTAAAACAGCGGATTGAGCGTGAAGGCAGTGGCATCAGCTACACCGAATTCACCTATATGATCCTGCAGTCCTATGATTTTGCCGAGCTCAACAAGCGCTATGGCTGCTCTCTGCAGTTAGGGGGGTCTGATCAGTGGGGCAATATCACCGGCGGCATAGATTTGACACGTCGCTTGCATGGCAACCAGGTCTTCGGCTTGACCATGCCGCTGATTACCAAGTCAGACGGCACCAAGTTCGGCAAGACCGAGTCCGGCACTATCTGGTTGGACCCTGCGCGTACCTCACCCTATGCCTTTTACCAGTTCTGGTTGGGTACTGCGGATGCGGATGCCTACAAATTCCTTAAATACTTCACCTTCATGCCGGTGTCCGAAATCGATGCCGTAGAGGCCGCAGACGCCGAGCGCGAGGGGCGCCCGCAAGCGCAGGCGGTGCTGGCCAGGGAAGTGACTCTGCTGGTGCATGGCAGTGGAGGGCTGGAGGCGGCTCAGCGTATTACCGAGTCGCTGTTCAGCGGTTCCCTGGATGCTTTGTCGGAGAGTGACGTACAACAGTTGCGCCAGGATGGCCTCCCGGCGAGCACTCTGGCGCGGGAAGATTTCCCTGACACGCTTACCCAGATGCTGACCGAGGCGGGTATGGCGACTTCGGGCAAGCAGGTGAAGGACGCTCTTGGGCGCCAGGCTGTCAGCGTTAATAACCAGGTGGTGGGTTGGGAGGGCAACGCCGATGTTGCCGCTTGCTTCGCGCCCGATCGCGCCTTATACGGCCGTTTCTACCTGGTCAAACTGGGCAAAAAGAAGTACCACCTGTTCGAAATTGGCTGAGCAGTCGCGCGCCCGGTTAGGGAAAATTCCCCTTTCATAGAAAAATCTCTAAAAGGGGTTGCGCGCCCATAGGCCCGTGCGTATAGTGCGCCTCCCTTCGACGTGGCAGGATGTATTTAGAGCCGCTTCAGGTAGTACAAAAACTGAGCAGTTTCATAGGCTTAGCTTTGGTGCTCACAAGTTGGTCGTAGGGAGTAACGCAATAAAAAACTTCAGTTTGTTGTTGCGTTGAACGAGGTGATCGGTATAATTCGCCTCCGCGGTTGAGGGAAGCCCCTTCACCGTAAACCCAAACCCTGGCGGTTCTGGGTGTTGCTTAACAAAAAGATGAAGACAATTGTGTGGGCACTTGTTGGGATAGTTGTCACGACTATTCAGACACAACAAGTGACCATAAATTCATAGTAATTTTTGATTTCGAAATTGTGTCTGAGCCTAAGATTTTGGATGGTAAAGCGAGGTTTATCGCGTAACCATCCCCTCTTGTTCTAGTAGCAGAGGTTAAAGATTAAACTGAAGAGTTTGATCATGGCTCAGATTGAACGCTGGCGGCAGGCCTAACACATGCAAGTCGAGCGAGAAAGCACTTCGGTGCGAGTACAGCGGCGGACGGGTGAGTAACGCGTAGGAATCTACCCAGTAGTGGGGGACAACTTGGGGAAACTCAAGCTAATACCGCATACGCCCTATGGGGGAAAGCGGGGGACCTTCGGGCCTCGTGCTATTGGATGAGCCTGCGTCGGATTAGCTAGTTGGTGGGGTAAGAGCCCACCAAGGCGACGATCAGTAGCTGGTCTGAGAGGACGATCAGCCACACTGGGACTGAGACACGGCCCAGACTCCTACGGGAGGCAGCAGTGGGGAATATTGCGCAATGGGCGAAAGCCTGACGCAGCCATGCCGCGTGTGTGAAGAAGGCCTTAGGGTTGTAAAGCACTTTCAATTGGGAAGAAA
>JAIBDN010000125.1 GCA_024686215.1 Gammaproteobacteria bacterium
AAACCGTTATTTACTGGAAGGGCGCCATGCCGTTACCCGCAAGTGTTACCATACCGGCCCGCTTTAATGGCCCGCCGGCGTCCGGCAATGGTGGCTACAGTTGCGGCGTGTTGGCGGTATTGCTGGAGGGCGCCGCGCGGGTCAGGTTGTTTACGCCACCACCGCTTGATACCGATATGGCGGTCAGCTGTTATGAAGACGGTCATCTCGACATGTACGATGGCGACACCCTGGTAGCTTCAGCGTTCCCGGCAGAGCTCGACCTGGTGGTGCCCGCTGCCCCGACCCTCGCGCAGGCACAAAAGGCCAGTAAGTCCTACCCCTGTTACGAAGACCATGCCTATCCCCGGTGTTATGTCTGTGGCCCTGAGCGAACCAGGGAGGACGGACTATGCCTGTTTCCCGGCCCGGTGAATGACTGGAGTCTACTGGCCTGCCCCTGGGAGCCCAGTGCCAACACTTTGGATGCATCCGGCAATGTGCGCCCCGAAATTATCTGGTCGGCGCTGGACTGCCCGGGATATTTTGCGGCGGCTGGCCAGGATCTGCCATTGACCCTGCTGGGTGAGCTCACCGCTGAAATACGCGCGATTGTTCCTGGTGACAGGCCGCTGGTGGTGTACAGCTGGCCGTTGGGACGTGAGGGCAGAAAGTCATGGGGCGCGACGGCCATTGCCAACCAGGAAGGCGAGGTGCTGGCCCTGTCCCGCTCTCTCTGGATCACCCTCGAGGTGGCGGCTTAATGCCATGAAGGGAGCCTGCCCCTGCCGGAATATTGAATTGCACTGGCAGCTGGTGGACCTGTCTCTGGTGCCCAGGAAATGTGACTGCGCTTATTGCAGCGCTCATGGTGTCAGCTGGGTGAGCAAGTCCGGTACGCGTTTGCGTGCGACCGTCCACAACCCCGGGTATTACAGCGTGACCCGGCAGGGCATGGGCATGGCCAGCTTCCATGAGTGCACGCATTGCCGGATGCCGGTGTTTGCCAGCGCCTCGATTGCCGGTGAGGATTACGCCGTGGTCAATGCTGCCTGCCTCTCCAACCCCCGGGGCTTTGCGGATCCGGTGCCGGTTTCTTGTGGCTACGAGTCAGCGCAGCAGCGCACGTTGCGCTGGCAGCGTAACTGGAGCTCACTGGCTAAAGTGACGGTGAATTGATGATGCCATCGGCAAGGCTGTATTTGTTGAGGCTACCGATCTGGCTTATCTCAAGGTCTCTTTGATATGACATGCTTTTTTACGAATGCTAATGCGTTGTGCTGGCATCGTCTGGCGACAGTCATCCGAAAATAAGGTGCTGACAAGGTAACTTTTCAGTACCGTCTGATATTTTTGATAAGTTAAAAATTCGCCATGCACATGCATAAAAAAGCCCTCCGAAGAGGGCCTGGATATTAACAATAGAATCTACTAAGTCTTGGCTGCTGTGGCTTCATTGGCCGCGTACCAGATGAATAGACCAAAGGCTATTTTGTTCAGCACGTCAGCAAGGTTGTAAACGATGTTGAGTGTGCCCATGTCGGTCCCTCCCGCCAGATAGCCAAAGAAATAACCGATTGGGTAGATCGCCCATCCCACGGTAACAGTCCACTTCATCAACATGTAGGCCGTCTGCACTGCTGGCGGCGCTTGCGTTGCCGCAACTTTGCTAGCTTCGCCAAAGAAAATCTCATAGAGAATGAAGAGCCAGCCAAGCATGCCGATACCAAACCCTAAGGTAGGATTGAGGTAGCCTGCTTCTCCCATGTAACCGGGCACTAACATTACCAACGTGCCGATCAAAAGACGCCAGAAGATGCCGCCGGAGACCTTGGCGATTGCGGCCAGGATCAGGTAAAACTCGATCATCAGCAATGGCACTGTTAACAACCAGTCGATATATCTGAAGTCAGTTGGTGTCGCGCCTGTAGACACCCACACCTCTCTCATATACATGTAATGGAATGCCGCGATGAACGTTACGAGGGCGGAAACCGTGAGCGATGTTGCCCACTTACCCCCTATCCGCATTGATTCCATTAGGAAAAATATCGTCGATGCAGCTAACGCCATCGAAATTAGCCAAAAGGAATATCCTACAAAGTCTCCCGATTGCAAAACTGTCGATCCGTCTGCTGCTGTTGCGCTATGGCTCACAAGCGCTAATACGAATACCAAAAAAGGTGTGATCACCCATTGTTTATTATTAATCATACTCATCTCCTCGATACGTGCACGATCATGATTCGCCGCCGATCAGTATAGACCGGTCAGGAAGATACGCCAGTTAACGAGTTTGAGATCTCTTTTTGGTTGATTTCTATTCAATATATTTAATCGCCGCAACAGGGTCTCCAGGGTAGCGCCAAGTTAACTTGCCGTAATTGATGGAATCGGTGTATGAATACCTGTAAACGGCATCCGTTCCCGCCAGGCGCCTTCCACCCGGGTAGTATTGCACTGTCCATTGCCTGACGAGTGCCGCCGCACCGTCAGGCAAAAATACCCTGCAGGTACCACTGCCGCGCCAGTCGATCCCTGTAGATCCAGTAGAACTGGCCGTGTTTATCTTCGGCCACGTAATAATCCCGGCTGACCGCTTCTCGCCACCAGTTATCTTCAATCCGCTCGGGCCCATAGACCAGCTGTAGCAGGCCATTCCAGTACAGCTGGGAACCACGCTGATCCAGCAGCTGGGGTTTGGGCATCAGCCAGAATGGTCGCTGCGCGCAGGTGTGGCTGGTGCTGTGCTCATCGCCGGGATTGTCAGCGCAGGTGTGCACAGCGTACTCCGGAATATGTTCGTCCCGGCAGCCCACTTTGGCGATGGCCTGTAAACCCAGCCTGCTACGCAGGCGGTCGAGCAGGCTGTCCATGGGTTCGCGCCGGTTGTTGGGGGAAAACAGATCGACGCTGTCGGGTTGCCCCGAGCGCAATTGGCTGCAGTCGAGGGTCAGACCCTCGA
>JAIBDN010000106.1 GCA_024686215.1 Gammaproteobacteria bacterium
AACTGTTCCAACGCCCTGGCGACATTCTGGAAATACTGGATGCGGTTGTGAATACGCTCTGAGGTGACATTGTCTTTGACCAGTGGCAGTGCCATGTTGAGTTGTTCCATCGCCTTATGCAAAGCTCCGTTAAGGGCGAAATATTCCGCCCTGGACTGGCGCAAGCCGAGAATGTTACCGGCTTTACCTTGAACCTCGGCCAACATGTACCAAAGGTTGGCATCGGTTTTCTTGATGCGCGAGTGGGCGGTTAAAAGTTTGTCGGCCTTGGCAAAATATCCACCGCGATAATACGCTTCCGCCAGATACATGGTCGTGGGGTGATTACCGGGTGCCATTTCCAGCGCATACTCCAGTCTGGCGATGGCTTTATCGTACTTTTCTGACTCGATGTATATATTGATATCTGCCAGGTTATAAATCATGTTGTAGGGCGCATAGTCGCGCATCGGCCTGAGCAGGCGTTTGGCCTCAACAAACTCGCCATTCTGCGTGAGAGCGAGGATCCAGCCATACTGTGCGGCGACGGCAAAGCGGCCACCTTTCTCACGCTTGCGGCGGAAATAATCAACGGCTTCTGCCGGGTCTTCGATAAAACTCAGCTCAACCCGGGCACGCATTAACTGGTACTCAGTACTGTCCTGATAGATTTTCTTTGGATAGGTTGCCGCGCGGTTGGCGGCGTCAGCGATGCGTTTTTCGGTGAGCGGGTGAGTCATGAGAAATTCGGGTGGGCGCGCTCCGTATTGCCGGGACTCGCGTTGCATCACCGTGAACATGTCTGCGGCACCGCCGGGGTCCCTACCGGAGCGGGCAAGGTTCTGTATGCCAACCCGGTCGGCTTCTTGCTCGTGCAAGCGGCTATAACTCAACTGGCTGTCCATTGCCGCTGCCTGCCCCCCCATAACTGCGCCGATACCGCCATCGGTTGAGCCTGCTGCGATCAGTACCAGGCCCGCCAACAGTCCGCCCATCATCGCGGCAGAGCTTTTTTTCTGGTTCTCGAGGCCGCGGGAGAAGTGGCGCTGGCTTAAGTGAGCAAGTTCGTGGGTGAGTACTGAGCAAAACTGCGCTTCACTTTCCGCCTGCAGGATCAGGCCATTATGTATGCCAACGATGCCGCCAGGCACCGCGAACGCGTTAATACTCTTGTTTTCAACCAGTACGATTTCCAGTCTTCTCTCGCGTAGCTGGCTGGTCTCTACCAGGTTGTAGACCAGCGTCTCCACGTAATCCTGCAAAATCGCATCCTGGAGTATCGGTGCCTGCCGGCGGAAAGACATCAACCAGGCGCGTCCCAGGTAGTACTCCTGTTGCAGTGAAACGGCATTGCCTTCGCCGAATTCCGGCAGTGCCTGTTTTGCCGGTTGCGCGTGCAGGCTTGACGAAAATAGCGCCAGAAAACTGAGGACGAAGAAGAGGCGTGTCATGATGGCGTCCTGCGGTTGACGGTTAAGCGCTGTCCACCACAGAGGGTATTTTCCAGGGGCCGGCGAAGCGATAGTAAGGTCATGGATGATGCCAAACCCTTGTCATTGGGACAAGCCATTTTACCCCTGTGCGACGCATGCCGGGTCAGCGCCTGATGCTGAACTGCGCTTCCAGCACTACCGGTTTATCCACGCGATCAATAATAAGCTGCTTCAATTCCTCTACATGGATCTGGTTCAGTGTGCTGGGAGAGCTCAGTACCACTCTTACCACGTAGGGTTTGCCCGCCTTGATGCTGATACGGCCTACCTGCACGGGAATGCCGGCCAGAATAATCTCGCCACGGGGTATCTGCTCCAGTAATGCGTCTTTTTCTACCAGTTGTTTGAAGGAAATAAGCAGTGGCGCGCTGATCAGCAGCATAAAGACCAGTGCGATACCCATACCTTTGCGGGCCCGGTGAAACGGCGCAAAACCCAGTACCAGGAAGGTGGCGCTGGCCGCCAGGGCAATACCCACCAGGTTGGTTATCAGCAACAATAATGCACCGCCGGCCATGTCCCAGTAACCCCAGCCCAGGCCTATGCCAGCCACACTCAAGGGCGGCACCAGTGCCACCGCGATGGCCACGCCGGCAAGGCTTTTGGCGATCTCCTCCTTGGCGTAGGCATAGGCGCCTGCAACACCCGAGATAACGGCTACCAGCAGATCCAGCAGTGTTGGCGACATACGTGAGCGCATTTCGTCAGTGGGTAGATCCAGGGGCATCGCCCACGCCAGTATCACACCACAGGCTAATCCCCAGGCCACGCCAATTCCCAGGGTGCGCAGTGATGTGCGGATTAAACCGTTTTCGGTGCGTGCCAGGCCCATAGCCAGTGAAACAACCGGCGACATCAGGGGTGCGAGTATCATGGCACCGATAATAACCGGCGGAGAATTGGCATACAGGCCAGTGAGAGCCAGCAGTACGCTCAGTATCATCAGCACCTGGTATGAGGAGGAAGCGTGGGCGTTGGCGCGCAGCGATACAAACAGCTCCTTGTAGTCTTCCTCCGAGGCGTGGCTGAACAGGGGCAGGTGGTGGGTGTCCAGTAGCGGGCGGGCGGCCTCTTCCACCGGGATATCGTTGAGCCTGACGGTTTCTTTGTCGCGGCCCGCTTGCTTGTCTTCCCGCCGCGGTTTCAGCGCGGGACCGGGCAGCAGTTGTAGTTGTTGCTCAAGCACCTGCAGTTCGATTTCCCTGGCGTGAACCGGCTTGCCGTCGAGCAGATATTCTGCCCCTTTGGGTGCTTGCAGGTGTATCCGGCTACTCTGGATCAGGGCCATTGATCCCGGTAGCTTCGCCAGGCTGATTTTTCCCGGTGCGAGTAAACGCAGTAAAAACCACAGATAGCCGAAGATACTGCGCGGTGCGAGCGCCAACACTGAGAGGCGTCCATCGCTGATGCTCAGGTCCTCCAGAAAGCTACGTCCCACCAGGGAGCTCTGGGTATGACTGACCGCCACCAGTCCCAATGCGGCCATGTGAATATTACGCTCCTTGGCAGTGGTCAATTTGTAGTGGCTCAGACTCAATTTGCGCAATCCCCTGAGGGCGCCGAGGAATAAGCTCCAGGAGGTCTGGGGTCGGTTAATATCATAGGGTCGCAGTGCCAGCACGCGGCCTATGACCACCGAGGAAAACACCAGCTCGTCGTTGCAGGTCAGTACGTCGACTGCGATGGCTGTTGACGCACTGTAGTGCGTCAATAACGCGGCTAGTTCACCCTTAACACCCAGGGCCGTCATCGCCTGGTGTGCCTGCGCGTGAGCGAGTATGCCCACTTCCCATTGGCGCTCCAGCGCCAGGTGGGAGATATCGCGTATTTGTTCGTCACCCAGGCACAGCACCACACGAGCGCCTGCGGGGGCTGTTTCGCGCTCGGCCCAGGGCAGGGCGGTAAAGGCAATATCGGCGGCCTGTGTCGCCAGGTCATCGGCCTCCAGGGTACTGTCGTGGATCAGGTACAGCGCCTGGTTGGTCTTTAACGGAGCTTCACTACTCATGAATCCACCTGGTTTTCACAGCCCTCGGGGCAGGTCTTTAGCGATAGCACAGTGACGCAGCCGATGGCCAGCAGTGCGGCGGTTAGTAGCCTCATTTCCAGGCTTTCCATGGCAAACGCCAGGGAGGCCCCGCCGGCAAGCAACATCGCTAACAGGGCAACCCGCTTGCTGCGTCGTGATATGCAGCGCTGATCCTCCCAGTTCTGGATCATCGGGCCGAACAAATCGCTAGCCAGCAAGCGCTGATGCCACTTTTCTGAGGAGCGGGCAAAAAACCACGCTGCCAGCAGTATAAAGGGGGTGCTGGGTAGCACCGGTAGCGGGATGCCCAGCAGGCCCAGTGACAGGAAGACGAAGCCCAGCGGTTTGTATAATGTCTTTTTCACGGTCTGGCGGTTGCCGTCACCTGTATGCTGCTGGCTGTTGATAAGGCGCTTCAGGGATCATATTAGCGAGAATCCGCCAACTATATAAGCCACTACCTGAGAGCAAGATTGAATAGGGGGTTATCTATTCGTGTCTGGTAGGTGCCAAGGTAGCCCTGCTAGAATGGCAGCATGCGTTTCCTTCCCCTGTTAGTTATCACGCTTTTGCTCAGTGCCTGTAGCGGCTACGACGTCAAGAATCTGGCCAAGTCAGATATTGATCTGGTGTCTGATGAGTTCATTACCGAGACGCGCTCGGCGGTGCGCGAACTGGTGGTCAAACTGTACAAGCGCAACCCGGCGCAGTTGCGCAAGAATCCCGGGATGACGGTGGAGGGCAG
>JAIBDN010000046.1 GCA_024686215.1 Gammaproteobacteria bacterium
CCAGCGGGCTTCACTTACCAGGCCTCAGGTGATGATCTGTTAATCAAGCAGGGTGCTGTGACAGTGCTGACTGTGACGCTGGTGCCGGAGACGGGTGCCTACACGGTGACGCAGAACGCAGCGATCGTGCACGCGGATGCTCTGGATGAGAACAATCAGGAATTCACCATCAACTACCGTGTGACTGACGGCGATAACGACACGCAAGATGGCACGTTGAGTATCAACGTGGATGACGATACGCCACTGGCTACTGATGACGGTCTACTGGGTACAGTATCGGAGAACACTAGCAACTATGACCTGGGTGCGCTCAGTCTGTTGCTTGACGATGACTCTTACGGCGCTGATGGTGCTGCAGGTTCGGGTATCAACATCGCGGCCGGTGACAAGGGAGGCAGTGTCGATATCATTGGCGGGAAGCTCATCTACACCAATACCAGCCAGAATGTTGCCCAGGATGCGACAGAGTCAGAGACGTTCATCTACACAATTATCGATGGGGATGGCGATATAGCGACAGCGAACTTCACGGTTAATCTGACAGACCGTGGCTTGAGCATCGATTCTATTCAAGATGTGTTTGCAGATGACGAAGATATCATTGGGTCTAATGGTAATGCAGGTGATCCAGATCCGGATGACAATTCGGATCTGGTGATTGCGGCGCCTGGTACAGATGGAATTGGTGTTGTCACCTATAGCCTGGCGGACACCCCCGCCGGTGTGAGTTTTTCAGAAAGTACTGATACCGGCCTGAAGACGCTGGCAGGTGCAGTAATCCAGACTACCTTCGATCCGAGTAAGGGTGCTGAAGGCATGTTGATTGGTCATACGGGTGATGTGAATGATCCGGTATTTACCATTGAGCTGACCTCGGTGAGTAATTCTCAGGCGCAGTATGAATTGACTTTGCTGAAACCCATCCAGCATGCGGGTACTACGCCAGCGTCCGAGGACGATGTGACCTTCGATGTGACGGTGACTGTAACGGATAGGGACGGTAGTTTCGCAACGGATAGGGTCGCGGTGACTATTGATGACGATACACCACTGGTGGGCAGCTTTAACTCTCTGTCCGTGATCTACAACCCACTGGATCCACCTGCACAGGGTGATGATCTGTTGTCCGACAACGACGTTAATGCCTTGTTTTCTGCCGGTGCGGACGGATTAGGGTCTATAAGTATTGTGGGGCCCGATACTGGTCCAGGATCAGAGTTTGAGTATAACCAAGTAGATAACACACTCTATGGCAGCATTGACGGATTAAATATCTTCGCTCTAACCGTCAATGAAGATGGCACTTACGCCTTCGAACTTCTTGAACCCAGAGCTGGAAGAAACGAAACGCAGGACTTTGGCGGCGATGCTCAAGGGGGCACTCCCACAACTGGTCTGAAGTTTGGAAACTGGTTCGTTACGGCTGAGCCAGGCGCCGATAACACTGAAGTTAACCCGAGTAGGGCAGGACTTTCGGGCGATGGTAATGACTTCAAGGTGGGTGAGGAACTCCGCTTTACGTACCAGGGGCTGGACGAGACTATAGACCCAACTAATGGCGATCCGGACCAACTCGTTTTTGGCTTAAAGGCGCCGCAGGGTGCAACATTTACCGTTTTATTCTATCTTGGCGCGGGTCCAGCGATCGGCACACTAGCATCCGTGACAGGGGATGAAGTGAATGGGCTTGTGCTTGATCTTTCCATGATAGGGGAATTCGATGCTGTTGTTCTGGTGCCCACCGCAGCACCCTCAGCACTTAAGATCGAATCGATATCGACAGTTGATCTTTATGCACCCCAAGACGAGGCAATCACATTTAGTGTTGCAGTCTCTGACGGCGATGGCGATACAATTGCCGCAGATATCCAGGTGTCGGTAGAGCAGCAGATACCAATAGAGCCTGCGCTGGCCGCCGCCCCAGTTCAGCAGCTGCAATCGCTGTCCGAGCCGGTTCAAGAGCCTGTGGTGGAGGATAACGCACCATTTCTGGCCACCGCAGGTGACGACACCTTCGCCTTCACCCTTGCCGAACACGGCGGTGAAGGCACGGACGTCACAATATCCGGGTTTGGTGAAAGCGGCGTTGATACACTCGACTTGCGCGACCTGCTGATGGGAGAGGAAGATAGCGCTGATCTTGGTGCCTACCTCAACGTGACCTTCGACGGAGCCAATACGGTCATCGAAGTGAGCAGTATGGGTGCTTTCAACGGTAATCCGGGTGCCGCGATCGACCAGACTGACCAGACCATCACTCTGGAAGGAGTGGACCTGGTCGGCGTCAATGAACTGTCAACCGTTATCCAGAACATGCTGGACAGTGGCCAGCTGATTACCGACTAAGTGGTAACCAGGCTATGCTCAACCCCGGTCATCTTTAAGGTGGAGGGTTTTTTTTGGAGGGACAAGAATGCCTTACGTAAGGCGGGACAACCAGGGAAAGCTGGTTGCTATTAGTGTGGTGCCTGGGGAAGACTTCGCCGAAGAAATAGAGGCAGGATCACTCGAGCTGACTTCGTTCCTCGCCCAGGGAAATGCTGCCAATAGTTTGGACTCCTCTGACCAGGACTTCGTCCGCGTACTCGAAGACGTGGTGGGGCTATTGATCGACAAGGGTGTCATCCTGTTTACCGAACTGCCAAATTCCGCCCAAGAGAAGATTATGCGGCGGCAGCAACTGCGCAGCAAGTTGGGTGATAAGCTGGATTTAATTGGGGATGACTGAGGCATTGGCTAGACGCCAGGCAGCTTAATCCCCGGACCCGTTGCGCCATCGGCACCTACCTCTTGCAGCGTCGCCCACTCCTCCTCGGTGCGTACGCCCTCGCCGATGACGATCACGCCGATGGAATGGCCAACAGTGCACAGGTTGCGCAGCAGGTTCTGGTTGGCCACGTTGTCGTTGATGTCGCGTATGAAGTTGGTGTCGACTTTCAGATAGTCCACCCCCACGTCGTGCAGTTCACCCAGCTCGGCCAACTGGTGGCCCATATGCTCGATACCGATTTTGGTGCCGTGTTCCTTGGCCCGCGTGCATAGCATCTTGAAGCTCTTGAGGTGGCGGAAGGCCATAGACTCGGGAATTTCCAGCCACAATTTGGTGGCGGCATCTGAATGTGTGGACAGGCGCTCGCTGATCCAGGTGAGGAAGGCCGGTTCCACCACGGCAGCCACAGACAGGTTGACGCAGAGCGGCTGGTCGTCTTTCTCGATTTGCTTCAGCGCTAAATCGATCACCTGCTGGTCCAGCATACCGGACATTTCCAGCCGGTTGATCCAGGGCAGGAAGCGGCCGGCGGATATGATCTCTCCGTCCCAGTTCAGGCGCACTGGAGACTCCATATGCAATAATTCTCCTGCGGTGCTGATGGCTGGAAAACTGCTGAGCGAGAACAGGTGCCCATTAAAGGCTTTATCGAATACGCCGCGCCACACCTCCATTTGCTCGCGCACCGTGGTCAGCTGGATATCGCCTTTGTGCGCTACGCCGATTTGCGACGCGCCTTCCTTGTCGGCAATCAGCATGGAACTGTCGAGGCGAGTCATGATGTCGCCAATTGTGTCCCCGTGGGCATAAATGGTGGCCGCACCGGGTAGCCTGACTTCTTTATCCATACTGCGGTTTTCGAGTATCTCGCCCAGCACTTGTTGTATTTCCCTGGCAGCCTCATCGGCCTGCATAGCGCGCGGTGCCATCATCGCAAAATCGGAACCGTTGAGGCGACATGCCGCCCAGCGGCTGTGCGTCAGCACCATATCGCTCAGGGCATTACCCATGTCATGCAACATACTGTCGATGACTTTACGCCCGTATCTCTCGTTAAGCTTCATCAGGCCGGACATGCGAATCAGGCAAATGCTGCCGGTGGAGTTGACATCGTCACTGTGCAGGGCCGCATCCAGAGTCTTCATGAATGGCTCACGGTTCATCAACCCGGTGACTTTGTCGACATTCGTCTGGCGCTGCCATTTTTCCAGACGCTTGGCTTCCTGGGCCAGCACTTGTTTGATGCGCTCAGACAGGTCGTTCATGGAGCGCGCCACCTTGCGAAACTCCAGTGTGCGGGGTTCGGGAATGGTGATAAAGCGTCGCTCGCCAATGGCTTTAGCCTGATCGACCACCTTATCCAGTGGCTTGAGGATTCTTTTTAACAGGTAACTGCCCAACACACCTGCCAGTATCATAGCTATCAGAAATACCATGGCCATTTTCTGTGTACTCTGCCACAGCTCGGCATAGGCGAAGCGTGAATGGCTGCGCAGGGTGAGTACGCCGACCTGTTGCCAACCTTTCATCACCGTGGCCATGCCCGGCTCACCGACGATGGGGAACAGCTGCATAAACCAGGCCGGAGCGTCATTCACCACCCGGGTGTCCTCGCGCAAAATGGTGACGTGGCCTTCCGGGTCTGCCAATTGGATCATTTCGTAAAAGCCGGTATCGAACTGGGCAGAGAGTGTGAGTTCCAGGAGTACTTCGTCCGCATCCTGATGGGTGAGAGACAGCGCCAGTGCAGTGGCATTGTCGGCATTTTTCATGCGCAGCTGCTCTTCCAGGTAATTCTTGGCCGACAGGCTGCTGACGATAAAGCTGCAAGCGAATACCAGGCTGAGCATAAAGATTACCGCTAGCCAGAGTTGTTTATATAAGGACATAGTGTGTCTCCCTCAATTTCGTCGGGCCTAGCCCAGGCCCTCTGCTGCGGCACGTTGCAGCAGGTCGCGCCAGCGCGATAATTTGGCGCCGGGATCGGTGCTAGCCGGTGCTACCGCACCACCCACCCACAGGCCGTTACTGTTAAAACCGTATACCGGGGTCAGGTCCTCCCGGCGCGAGGCCGGGCGAATGTAGCCGATCAGGTTATCGAGAATTTGCGGGTCTGCTGACGTCGAGCTGTAATAGGCTAGTACCATATGCGCCGCATTGACCTTGCTATAGGGCCCACCCACCTGTGCTTTGACGTAAGTAATGCGCAGCTTGTTAACGTCTACACCGGCCAGAATAAGGGTGGCGTACTTGGCAATGGCGAAATCCTCGCAGTCACCCTTGCCATTACCCATGGTTTCCAGCGGCG
Source organism: Gammaproteobacteria bacterium (assembly GCA_024686215.1). Lineage (GTDB taxonomy): Bacteria > Pseudomonadota > Gammaproteobacteria > Pseudomonadales > Halieaceae > JAACFI01. Next base: position 5,082 of record JAIBDN010000046.1, read on the forward strand.
TGGCCCAGTAGTCTTTCTGGCCCCAGGCTTCCGGATCCTGCACCCAGCGAATTCGGGTATTAAAAAAATCGTTAACCTTAATCAGTTTCTGGTCTTCCGGAAGTCCCTTGATGGCGTCGATCATACTGCGCCACTGTGCCACCATATCGGCGGTTTGCTGGCCGTAGCGGCTCTTGGCCAGGCTCTGCATGCGGTCCAGGTTGGTTTGGGCTAATACCAGACCGCAAATTAGTAAGGCAGCTGCCACGAGCCAGCGCAGGCTGCTCGCGCCTCTGTGCGACCTCCGGTGTGCCGGTATAACTAACTGATTTATAGCCAAAAGCAGCCCCGGCCGCCGCGCTTGGGCAGCCATTAAGTAAGCCTGATAGTAGGTTTCTATATCTAAGTGTACCGAAGTTTCCGGCGAATACACGCCTGCTATAGACCGATTTGGGTAATAGAACGCTGCAAACCGTGATGCAGTTCATAGTATTTTATCTTTCAAACTCGCAAATTCTATACATGGCTTATACTCCCGACGGTAAGCGAATACACGGTGAAATTGTTATAAAAGGTCAGCCGTGATCTATCTAGAAATAGGGGCGACCTGATGAGTATGAAACTAAATTTATTACCTGCTGCGGTTCTGGCTCTAGTGAGTTTCGCCGGCACCGCAACTGCTGAACCGGTGGGGGATTTCAAGCAGGCAGTGACTGAAGCTGTAATGACCAGCCCAAGAGTCAATGCCAGTTGGTACAATTTTGAGGCGACACGAGAAGCCGAGAGTGCTGCACGTGCAGGCTATTTGCCCAGCGTAGACGTCACCTCGGAGATCGGCCGTGAAGATCGTCAGACACCGCTGATTGATTTTGATGACTACAGCCGCGATGCCAGTCGCCTGAGCATCACCCAGATGCTGTTCGACGGCTTCGCCACCCGCGAAGAAGTGAACCGCCTGGGTTATTCCAAGCTATCACAATATTACGACCTGCAGCGCGCTTCCCAGGAAACCGCGCAGGAAGCCGCCGAGGCCTATCTGGACACAGTGCGTTACCAGCAACTGGTCAAGTATGCGGAAGATAACTACATAGTGCATCGCCAGGTGTATGACAAGATTGCTGAGCGTACCGCTGGCGGTATCAGTCAGGGTGTCGACCTTGAGCAGGCTGCAGCGCGTATTGCCCTGGCAGAATCCAACCTGCTGACGGAGATGACCAACCTGCACGATGTGCGCACACGCTTTCAGCGTGTAGTTGGCTCGCTGCCAGGCGATGACTTGCCCATGCCCACCGTGCCATCCAGCATGATTCCGGAGCTGCGTGGAGCGGCCCTTAATCTGGCCTACGAGCAGAGCCCCGAAATCGATGCGGCAATCGAGAATCTACGCGCCAGCCAGTCGGCATTGAATGCAACCAATGCACCGATGATGCCGCGTGTGGATCTGCGCTATCGTAACGAGGTAGAGCACGATACCGATGGCTTCGACGGCAAGTATGAAGAGGAAGCCATCGAACTGGTGTTGAGCTACAACCTGTTTCGCGGCGGCGCCGACAGTGCCCGCAAGCGTGAGTACTACAACCTGTATAATGCGGCGATTGAAGAGCGCAAGCAGGCCTGCCTGAACGTGCGCCAGAACACCATGATCGCCTTTAACGATATCAAGGCCCTTGAGCAGCAGGTACTGTTGCTGGATCGCAATCGCATCTCCCAGGACAAGACACGTCGCGCCTACCTCGACCAGTTCGATCTGGGCCAGCGCACGCTGTTGGACCTGTTGGACAGCCAAAACGAATACTTCGATACCCAGCGCGCTTATATGGCAGCTGAAGCCGATCTGAGAATTGCCCAGTCTTCGACCCTGTCAAATATGGGCCTGCTGTTGGCTGCAATGAACGTGGAAGGCCTCAATGCAGAAGCAATAATTGAGTTGGATCTGAACCTGGTGCGCGGGGAAGACGAGAATGGGCAGCCATTGTGTCCGCCAGAGCCTCCTGAGCCTGTGACACTGGATAAAGAAGCCCTGTTTGCCGGTCTTGCCGCCAGCAGTGATCGCTATCGCGAATTGGGTGCCAACGTGCTGGCCATTGAATTGGAAGTTAAGTTCGCACTCAACTCATCCGCCATCACCAGTGACTTCGACGGTGAAATTGGCAACGCGGCTACCTTCTTAAAGGATAATCCCGGCGTCAAGGCGACCATTGAAGGCCATACGGACAACACGGGTTCCGCAGCATACAACCAGTTGCTGTCGGAGCGTCGCGCCAATGCTGTGCGCCAGATGATGATCGGTAAGCACGGCATCGATGCCAGTCAAATTAATGCTGTGGGCATGGGCCAGAATAGCCCGGCAATGAGCAACGATACTGCCGAAGGGCGAAACGCCAACCGCCGTGTTGAACTTGTCATGGATGCAAGTGGCAGCTGATCTCTGACGCTTTTTATCCCGAAGCTACGGGTCGCTGCTGTTATCAGCGCGGCCCGTTTTTTATTCCGGAGCAGGGTCCCACCGCCATGGCGCTCGCAGGCGCGCTGGTAAATGCTGGCGAATTTCTGCATTTACTTGTGGCTGCCGTCGCACAGGGGCTGATTGGCGGTGGCCTTGCAGCCACAGAAGAACACCTTGCCCGCTTCAGCGGCCTCATAACGCACCGGGGTGAAGCCGGTATCCTTATGCGAGCCATCGCAAAAAGGTTGGCTGGCGCTGAGTCCGCAGGCGCACCAGAAATAGGCTTTACCGGCCTCTACTTCCACGCCAAAGGGGGTGTCTGCTGCTCGCTTGGGTTGCTCCATGGTTGTCTCCTGAAATGATTTTGGTTGTGTGTGCCGCGCTTACTTCACGGCACCGCCTTAGGTGCCTGGCAGGCCGCATTACCTGGAGTATAGAGGTTGCCCACACGGATTAAAGTCCCCGGGTAAATTAATTCCGGGCGTTATAGGTAGACCTGACCAGCGCCTGCTATGCTGAGCCCACTAATATCAGCGACAGATAATAAATCATGGCAGAAGATAGCAATACCCCGGTAATCCCGGAATCCGCAGCCCTCGATGCAACAGGTTCAGCCAATGAAGTCGTGGCCGAGGAGAGCATAGCTAGTATCGGTGAAACCGCGCAGGACATACTGGCCAACGATGACCCGGTAGCGGCATTGACTGAAACCGTGGCAGGCTTGCCGGTGCCTGAGGATACGATGGTCATCCTGCAGTTTTTTGAGCAAATGGATGCGGCTTCACCATTGGCGCGGCTGATTACAGCAGCCACGATTGTGGGTGTCTCTCTGCTATTTATGTTGATCGTAAAGATAATTTCCCGACGCAGAATTTCCCACCTGGAAAACTCGGCGCGTGTGCGACCTTTGCGCTGGCAGGCACAGGACCTGGTGTCTTCCGAGGATATGCAGCAACTGTGGATTAATGTGTGGCGCTGGTTGGGTTGGGCCTTTTCCGGGGTGTTTTTCCTGGTGGGGGTAACCGGTTTGTTGATGGTGTCCAACTGGACCCTGAGATTCGCGGCCCGCATGATCACCCTGTTTATCGCGGCACTGGACTATGTGTGGTCGGGCTTTATTGGTTATCTGCCCAACCTCATTACCATCATCGTCATCGTAGTCGTCACCCGTTATGTAATCCGTATAATCGGCCTGGTGTTCGAAGGCATTAAATCCCGGCGTATCTACCTGAAGAATTTCTACCCCGAGTGGGCAGAGACCAGCTTCAGCCTGATAAAGCTGATGATTTACGCGCTCACCGCGGTGATTATTTTCCCTTATCTACCTGGCTCAAGTTCGCCTGCTTTCCAGGGTATTTCGATTTTCGTCGGCGTGCTGGTGTCCCTGGGTTCCACCACGGCGGTGGCCAATATTATCGCCGGTATCGTACTGACGTTTACCCGGGCTTTTGGCGTGGGTGACCAGGTGGAAGTTGGTGGCACCCGCGGGCGCGTCATCGAGCGCAGTACCTTTGTGACGCGTATCCAGACCTTGAAAAATGTCATCGTATCGATACCCAACTCCATGGTGCTGAATAATAACATTATCAACTACAGTAAAAACGTGGGGCAGAGCGGCCTGGTGGTGCATACCACCATTACCATTGGTTACGATGTACCCTGGCAGACCGTGAGTAATCTGCTGATTGCGGCCGCCAGTAAAACAGAGGGGATCGTCGGGCAACCGGAACCCTTCGTGCTGCAGACCTCGCTGGATGATAACTACGTGAGCTATGAGGTGAACGGCTGGACCCGTAATCCGGAAGAGTTGCCGCGGATTTACTCTAACTTACACGCCAATATCCTCGACGAGTTTCACGGTCATAATGTGGAAATTACCTCGCCGTCTTTTCGTGCTAATCGCGATGCCAATGCATCGACGATTCCAGAGGTGATCGTTGCGGCAGAGCCCGCTGCCGCCAAGGGCTCCGATTCCTGATCCAGCGCATTGAGACAGCTCGACCCGTATCCGGCCAGCTTCGAACTGGTGGATAGAATGTCCGGGCTGGTACACTCTCTGACCCTTGAGCAGAGTAACTAGCGCAATGCCCATCGAACGTCAGCTGGAAGTGAACGTGGTGCTGACCCAGGCGATCCTGGGTACCCTGCGCATGCTCGGCGTGGCCGATACTGACAGCGTATTGCGCGAGGTTGGAATCGACCCGGCATCTCTGTCAAAGCCTGAAAACCGCATACCCTTCGAACAGCAACAGGCCCTGTGGGCGCTGGCGGTGGAGCGCGGCAATACGGCCGGTTTTGGTTTGCACTTTGCGCGTTCCATCCAGCCCACCAGTTTTGGCCTGGTGGGTTATATGTTGATGAATTGCAGCAGCATCGATGAATGCCTGGACGCGGTGATCAAGTACCAGTTTCTGGCGGGGCAGGGGGGCGAGTTCACGCTCGACAGAAGCGGCGGGCAAACGGCGCTTTGCTATACGCCAGTAAACCCCGAACAAGCGGTGACCTGTCATCGCGTGGTGGCCATGCTGGCCGCTAATGTCAGTGTTGCTCGCTGGCTGGTGGGCGAGGGGATTCGTCCCACGCGAGTGGAGTTGTGCCATGCGGCACCGGCGAATACCGATGAATACGAAGAGTTTTTTGCCTGTCCGGTGCGCTTTGGTCAACAGCGTAATTGCGTACTGTACGGTGCCAGCGTTACCGACATGGCGGTACCCAATGCCAGTGAGGAATTACTGTTGTTGCTCAGTGAGCGCGCTAATCGTTTACTGCAGGGGCTATCGCAGAGTTCGGGCATAGCGTCGCGTATCGCCAGCCTGATGGCTTCCCAGTTGAATAGCGCAGTGCCAGACAAGTCGGTAATAGCCGCGCAGCTGGGAATGGGTGAGCGCACCCTGCAGCGGCGCCTGCAGGAGGAGGGCACCAGTTACCAGGAAATTCTGGACAATGCCCGGCATTACCTGGCTCGGGAATTATTGCGCAACACCGGCCTGCCACTGGCAGAGGTTGCCACACAGCTGGGGTTTACCGAACCCAGTACCTTCTACCGGGCTTTCAAGAAATGGGAAGGGGCTACCCCGGGGCAGTATCGCGAATCGGGCGCGCCCAGTTAGTCTGCCTCCGCCACCTTGTAGGCCAGCAGCACATTACCTGGCAATTGGCCAAACATGGAATAGCCCGATTGCACGTAGAGCCAGCCGTCTGCCAGGACTTGTCCGGTCACATCAATGGAACCGCCATGTCCTTTAACCCCGTTCACCGTGTCAAAGGGTTGGGCCGTTGTTGTTTGCCACAGAATCTCGCCGCTCTCCAGGTCGAAAGCGCGCACCTTGCCATCCAGGCCCCCACTGAAAACCAGCTCCGGCGTTGCGGTAAGTGCCGCCGATAAGCCGTAGTAAAAAGAGCAGCGATAGAGTTCCTCAAAGTTCTGCTTCTTGCCAGAGCTCATATTTTTCAGGCCGATCAGCGGCTTGTTGGCTTCTTCTATGAAGCAGCCGCGTTCAATTTTCTGGTTCCACAGCACCGCACCGTCTGCAAGGTTCAGCGCGTGTATTCCTGGATTGGGCACGTATCCAGGTCGATCCCTTTCCGGGTCTGAGGCGGCCACCAGCAGGCGCTGGCCAGACAGGGCCATACCCCAGTGAATGCCGCCATTGGTGGTAGTCTGTGCCAGATTCGGGCCGATCGCCGCGTTGCTCACGCGTCTGTGCCACACCAGCTGGCCGTCGCGGTTGTCGGGGTCCGGATTCAGAGCGAAAACATCACCGGATTTTTGTCCGGCCAGTAACACCTCGTCACCGCCGGGCAACTCGGCGATGATGATTGAAGCACCGAAATCAAAATCGCCCCCGGCATTCTCCGGGCAGTTGGCACCGTCATTGAGGCACGCTGCGTTCCATACGTCATCGGGTATGGCCTGGAAGCGCCAGATCAATTCACCGCTGTCCATGTCCAGGGCGACAACCGCATCGGAGGTGTCGGTGGCCGGGTGCGACAGGTTTTCCGCCGTACCGATGTAGATGCGGTTGCGCTTGGCATCGATTGCCGGCGTGCTCCATACGCTTACACCAGAGGGGCCGTACAGATCCATGCCGGCGGAGTTCTGGCCCTGTACTGTGGCATCTGTGGTGCCATGCCATTCCCATAAGCGCGCGCCGCTGCCAGCATCCAGGGCGATTACTCCGCCGTGGGATTTACAGCAGACATGGGTGGGGCTGCCTGACACCGCCACTTCGTAGGATGATACGGGTACCAACAGGCGGCCGTTGTGGTAGCTGATGGAACCGGTGATGACCGAGGTTTCGTAGAGTCTTGCAGCCTCTTGCCACACCACTTCCAGGCTGTCGGGATCCACTGCGAATATAGACGCCATCGAGTCGGCAAACACCAGCAGCTTGCTGCCGTCATTGAGTGTGATTGCGGTAATGGCTGAGCGTATGCCACTGAGTACCTCGTTACTGGCGCGTATGCAACCGCTGCGACGATCAATGGCGTACAGTTTGCCGGTCTTGTCGCCAAAGTACAGGGTGTCGCCGATGATGGCCGGCTGCGAACGCATGTCGGTCACCTTGGGAAAGGCCAGGCTCCAGGCCAGCTCCAGGCTGCCCACGTTGTCGCGGGTAATGCCTGATTTTTCGTCATCGACAAAGCGTCTGTTGTGGCCCCCCAGGCCCCAGCTGTCGACGTATTCTGTGCGGTCGTTACCAGCACTGGATGCCGTACAGCGATTTTCCTCGATCCATGGATCGACCGGGGCAGATCCCGCCAGATAAATCGCGATAAGGCCGCGTTCCAGTTTACTCAGGTGAGCAGCCATCGGTTGCATCTTGCCGAACTCCTGGGCAATCAGCACCGTTTCCTTGGAAAAGCCCGACAGCGCCTCGCGTGAGGGCGCGTGTGTGGCCGGATTGTCGTGGCAGCTGGCACAGTTCTTATCAAAGATTTTTTCCCCGAAGTATTCCAGTGGCAATTTATCGGCGTGGCGTATACCAAATGATTCCAGGCTTTTCATCGGGGAATCCAGTAGCAGCAGGCCAAGTCCACCGGCAAGCAGGCTACCGAGGATCACAACGCCAATAACGGCGATAAGCTTGTTCATGGCGATGTCGCTTCCGATTGCCGGGGCAGGGCGAAAGCATGCAGATAATCGCCGTAACCGCGGTTGAACATATGGTGGCCGCCAGCATTGATAACCACGTATTGGCGGCCCCGGTACAGATAAGTCATGGGTGTCGCTGTCGCGTCAATAGGCAGGGTCACCTGCCACAGTGTCTCGCCATTGGCGACATCAAACGCGCGCAGTTGTCGGTCCATGGTGGCGCCGATGAAAAACAGGCCGCCGGCGGTAGCAATGCCGCCACCGAGATTGGGCGTGCCCCATTCGATATGGAAGGGGGCAGTTACCGGGCCCATTTCATGCACCGAACCCAGCGCTGTTTCCCACAGGATGGTGCCCCCAATCAGGTCAACCGCCACCAGCTTGCCCCAGGGTGGCGGATTGCAGGGGATCCCCAGCGGAGATTGCAGGCTGCCTATTTCAATATTGTAGGGAGTACCGTCCATGGTGACCTGCATACGGTGCCCTGCCGCGGGGTGGTCACGCTTCTTGGTCTGCGGGTCGATATCTTGCGGTGTGGGTATCAGGCGACCGGTGAACGCCACGTTATTCACATTGGTTAACAGAATACCGGAATCGCCCAGCAGCGCGCCGCCGCCCCAGTTGGGGCCGCCCAGGCTGCCCGGGTACATCAGCGTCAGTGTTTCGCTGGTAGGCGTGAACAGCCCCAGGTTGTGCAAGGACGCCAACTGTTTAGCGCAAGAGCGGCGATCCCAGGGAGTCAGGCCCCAGGCATCTGCGGGCATCAGAAAGGGGTTGAGCAATTGTGGTGGCGCTATGGGTTTCGGCTGGGTGGGGAAGGCATGCTCACCGGGAATCTGCGATGGCGGTACCGGCTGCTCAGTGATTTCCCACAGTGACTCGCCTGTCAGTCGATTAAACACAAAGACAAAGCCCTGTTTGGTCAGTTGCGCCAGCGCCGGAATTTTCTCCCCGTTCTTTTGCCATGCAAACAAAATGGGTTGTGCCGGGGTGTCGTAATCCCACAGGTCGTGACGCACGTGCTGGAAGTGCCAGCGCACTGCGCCGCTGTGTAAATCCAGGGCGACAATACTATTGGCATACAGCCCGGCTCCCTCGCGCTGTGCTCCGTAGTAGTCCGGTGAGGCGGCACTGGTGGGCAGATAAAGCAGGCCGTTTTGTTCATCCACCGACATGGGGGCCCAGACGTTGGCGCTGCCGCTGTTAGCGTAATTCAGCAGGGGGTCGAACTGCCACAGCGGTTTGCCGCTAAAGCTGTCGAAGGCGCGCACGGTGCCACGCGGTGTGGTGGCGCGCACGAAATCAACAACAGTGGAGCCCACCACTATCACTCCGTTGGCGACTACCGGTGCTGAGGAATTACTCACATCGCCGGGTACGTAGCCCTCTTCGCCGTACAGCAGCACTTTGCCCTGGTCGCCAAAATCCTCGCAGGGTTTACCGTTGATCGCATCGATGGCCCACAGTTTGCGGTCGTGGGTGCCCAGGTAGAGTCGGTGGCGACATTGGCCAGCGTCGCTGACGCGCATTTCTTCAGCATAACTAACCCCGCGACAGCGGAAAGGGCGATCACCGCGTCGATCAATATTTGGTTCGAATTCCCAGCGCTTGGCTCCGCTGCCAGGGTCCAGGGCGATGACCCGGTTAAAGGGTGTGCAGTACACCAGCGACTCACCAGCCGCTGGCGGCAGCAACAGGGGAGTGCTCTGGGTAGAAGTTTTTAGCATCTCCTGCCCATAGGTCTCCATATCGCCGCTGCGAAATACCCAGGCTTGCTCCAGGTCGGCGACGTTTTCGGTGTTTATTTGTTCGAGGCTGGAGTAGTGCCGCCCACCCTGGTCGCCGCCGTAGTACTGCCAGCCGCTGTCATCAGCGCGCCCGGTTGAGGCCATAAGAAGCAACAGTGCACTGCCCAGGGAAACTATTCCCCGGGTTACGCGCTGTGCCGCCAGCGCGTTGTAAGCGCGCCGAGCAGGCGTCATAGATTTGCTGGTGTGTGTGGGCATGGTCAGCGCGTACTATTGTTGCAGTGGTGTAATACGCAGCAGCGTGGGCACCCCACCTTCCGACTGCCAGGTCGGGAAATGGGAGTTGGTGGTATAGATGGCGCCATCCCCTTCCGAAATTTCAATGTCGCGGGTGAAAAAGCGCTGCCGTGGCATGGGGTAAACTTCCCAGTTCTCACTGGCGATATCAAACCCCAGGATGGTGTCAGACTGGTTGCCGTTCACCCACACCTTGCCACGTTCCCGGTCCACGTTAAGCGCATAGGGCACCTCGTTGACCACAGGTAGTTCGTAGTGGGTGAATTTACCTGTGTCCGGCGCGTACTTAACCAGCAGGGAGTCCTGGAAAGCCACGATCCACAGATTGCCATCGGCGTCTATACGCAGACGTCGCGGGCCATTGTAGGGAAAGTCGATCATAGTGATCTTGTCGGTCTCAGGATCGATGCGGGCCAGGTCGTTGGCGTAAAGTCGCGCCACCCACACCATGCCATCGGGCGCCACATCAATGCCGTAGGGCATGGGCAGTCCGGTAGACTCGCGGTCGGGAGAGGGCAAGGGCCTGTTCTCCGGGTCTATGCTAAAGATGAGGGGCAGAGATTTTATGGTCAGCCACTCCATAAAGCCGCGGGCTGGCAGGTCGTACATTTTGAAGGTCTTGGTGCTGCGGTCAAACATCGCCACCTGCGATGACAGTGCCATGGTAAACCACACCCGGTCCTGATCATCTGTGCGGATAGTGTGTGGGTAAAACCCCTCGGGCATCTTGTGGATGATGAATTCTTTGCTGGTGACGTCGAACTCCAGCAGGGCTTGCTGCATGGACGGAGTGATAAAGATATTGCCGTCCTTGCTGGAATAGGCGAAGGAGTGGACGCCCTGGTAGTTATACATTTTGGGAAAAACCTTGAAGCGGTTGCCCATGATGCCGCCGAGGCGAGCGTCCTCTTCGTGAGGCACCTTATACACCGTGTACTCTCCCGTCTCCGTATCCAGTTCGTAGATTCGGTCGAACAGGTTGTCACCCACATAGACAAAGCCATTGGGGTGCAGCAGGAAGTCGTGCATCTGCGAGAAGCCGTCGCCAATGGGCCATTCGGTCATCTCTATCGCGGACAGGTGATCTTCCCATTGGCGAGGCTCGGGAATTCTCTCGGGGTTTTCGCGTAGTTCGCGGTATTCCTTTTGCAGTAACTCAGCCACTGCCAGGTGGTCGTCTTCCGGCAGGCGCGAGCCATAGGTACCCATGCGCTCAATCACACTGAGCCATTGCTGTGTGGTGCGCTCGTTGCGCATAAAGGGCGAGGCCTGCTGGTGGCAGAAAGCGCAGTTGAGCAAGAAGGCTTGTTTCAGTTCCTGGTCACCGCCAAAGTCAAGTTGCGATAGCCACACGTTTGAGGGGTAGCTGGCAATGTGCTGCTCGGCGGTCATTGTCTGCATGACCAATTTTTCGGGAATCTCAGTGAAATAGGCATCCACGTATCCCTGGGCTCGGGCGCGATAATTCATTGACTGCGCTGTACTGTCGAAACTGATCTCGCCCAGCGCGTTGCTGAAGCGGGTAAGGACCGTTGTCGTGGTATTGGTCACGCCATGCGGCGTGTAGCCGTCGTCACTTAAATCCTGCTCAGGTTGGGCGGCGGGAGTGCGGGTTACCATCACCTGGGCCAATGCTTGCCCCTGTTCGTTTTTGACCACCATGCTGGTGGCGTGGGCAGTGGGCGCCAGTAGCAGCATACTCAGTAGTAGTTTGTGTAGTCTCATCATGCGCTCCGCCAGGGAATAATGTACGCATTGTTACAGTTTATGGTGAAAAGGTCATTGGCCCAGCGGGTACTGGGCTATGGCATATCGCGCCAGGACTGGCGCGATGGTAATCGTTAGTTGCTGGCGCCAGCCACGTTGGTTTTCAGTAACAGACGCTTGAACACAATGGCATTGTGGTCGCTGGCGTCCCGTTCCGGTTCTTCGGCCAACTCAACGTCGGGGAAACGCTTGAACAGCTCGGAAATAGTCAGGTATAGCTGACGCTTGGCCAGGGCTGCGCCTATGCAATAGCGTGGCCCGTAGCCGAACAGCACATCGGGATTGAATACGCGTTGCGCGTCGAAAGTTTTCGGGTCGTCGTAATACTCCGGGTCGTAGTCTTTCAGGTGCGGCATCATCAGCACCATCACGCCCTTGCGTAATTTCTGACCCAGCAGTTCCATGTCCTGCGGTGCGTAGCGGGCGAAGCCCATCTTGGAAGAAACCCCCCAGCGATTGATCTCACTGAACGCGTTGGAGAATGCGTCGGGTGTGGCCAGGGCGGTTGCCACCTGATCCTTGTTTTTCAGCAGGGCATACACAGACCATTGCTGTGCCACCAGTGTGGTATCTGCCCCCGCGCCGATCAGTGCCAGAATCAGGGTTATGATATCGCCCTCTTCAAAGCCTTCGTTTTCCGCCTCGATCTTCAGCAGGGTGCTGAGAAAATCATCCTGTTGCGGTGCGTTGCGACGCTCTGCGATAACTTCCTTGATAATCAGGATGGCGCGGTTACTGTCCTGGCGCGCACTTTCGCGCTGTTCCTCAGAGATGGTGGGGTTCCAGGTCTCGGTAAAGGTCAGTATCACCTGCTTGATATCAGGCCAGTATTTCTCGGGTATGCCCACCATGCGCGTAATGGAAATGAACGGGATGTGGTTGGCGATCATGTCGATGTAGTCGAAGCTCTCGGGCTCGCCCAACTCGTCGAACAGGCGCTTCACGTCAGGTTCAATCTTGCGCTGGATAGCATCCACCACATTGCGCGAGAAGGCCGGGGCCGTCACGCGCCGCACCAGGCGGTGGTGGCCGTGATCGGCAAGCAGGCTGTGGCCAATCATAGCGCGCTCGAAATTACTCCATTGGTCCTCTGGTGGGCGTTTAGGCGCGAATTCCCAGTCGTAGAAATCGGAAGACAGGGGCTCATGCTTCCAGCAATCCATGATGTCGGGCATGCGGGTCATGATCCATGCCTGCCAGGGTTCGTACCAGACCAGCTTGCCGCGCTTGGCCAGCGCCAGGCACTGGGGTACGGGGTCGTTCATGTATTCCTGGGAATTCGGGTTGTACAGCTGTTCAATGGGTGGCAGTTTTGCGGCGGCCTCGGCCATGGTTTTCTCCTCAACAGGGCGCAACGACAATGTCGCTGCCCGGGGGCAACGGATAATTGACAGTATAGTAAGCTAATTAGAGTAAAAGTATACATCTGTATACTTTTTGTTGCATTACAAAATATTTAATGCCCATGCTGAAATTATGGCGTTCGTAACCCCTGTGCGCGGGTCGCAGCGAAGGTGGGGCCCAGTAAGTTTCTGAATTCTCTGGATTCCCGCCTGCGCGGGAATGACGGTCCAGGGAAATATCGAGGTTTCCGAATGCTCACTATTTAACTACGCGCCAGCGCCTGCGCACGGGTTTATGGGCGAGGCAGGCGGTCGTAGTGGGCCAGTAGGTCGTGTATGCGTTGGCCCAGCTGCTCGTCTACCTGTGTCCATTCGAAGCGCCACTGCCAGTTACCCTCGGTGGTGCCCGGGGTGTTCATACGATGACCAGCGTCCAGGCCGAGAAAATCCTGCCATGGCA
>JAIBDN010000094.1 GCA_024686215.1 Gammaproteobacteria bacterium
CCCTTGATCAAAGGACCGCATTAATAACAGAGCCTTACGACGCATGGACAAAACATACGACCCGCATGCCATAGAACAGCACTGGTACGAAACCTGGGAAAAGGAAGGCCACTTCGCACCTTCAGGCGAGGGTGCTCCCTATTGTATTATGATCCCGCCACCAAACGTAACCGGCAGCCTGCACATGGGCCACGCCTTCCAGGACACGATCATGGATACCCTGATCCGTTATCACCGCATGAAGGGCGACAACACGCTGTGGCAACCGGGCACCGATCACGCCGGCATCGCCACCCAGATGGTGGTAGAGCGACAACTGGAAGCCCAGGGCATAAACCGTCACGATCTGGGCCGCGAGGCCTTCGTGGAAAAGGTCTGGGAGTGGAAAGAAGAATCTGGTGGCACGATTACCCAACAGTTGCGTCGACTGGGCTCGTCACTGGACTGGTCGCGGGAACGCTTCACCATGGATCCGGGTCTCAGCAAAGCAGTGCAGGAAGTGTTTATACGCCTGTACCGTGAGGGTTTGATTTACCGCGGCCAACGGCTGGTGAACTGGGACCCCTCCCTGCACACCGCCATCTCTGACCTGGAGGTCATTTCCGAGGAAGAAAAAGGTTACCTGTGGCATTTCAACTATCCGCTGGCAGGTGGCGAAGGCCACCTTAGCGTGGCGACCACGCGGCCGGAAACCATGCTGGGTGACAGCGCGGTGGCGGTGCATCCGGACGATGAACGCTATGCCCATCTCATAGGACGCATGGTAGAACTGCCACTCACCGGGCGCCAGATTCCGGTCATCGCTGATGACTATGTGGATCAGGAGTTTGGTACCGGCTGCGTCAAGATCACTCCCGCCCACGACTTCAACGACTACGACATGGGTAAACGCCACGGCCTGCCCATGATCAACATATTTGACGACGACGCGGCGATTAACAGCGAGGCACCTGAGCCCTATCGCGGCCTGGACCGGTTTGAGGCGCGCAAGAAAATCGTTGCCGATATGGACGCACTTGGCCTGCTGGAAAAAGTGGACGACCATACGCTCAAGACGCCGCGCGGGGATCGCTCCGGCGTTGTTATTGAACCCTACCTGACCAACCAGTGGTACGTGGACGCCAGGGAATTAGCCAAACCCGCTATCGCGGCGGTAGAAAACGGTGACATCAAGTTTGTGCCCAAACAGTGGGAAAACACGTATTTTTCCTGGATGCGCGAGATTCAGGACTGGTGTATCAGTCGACAGCTATGGTGGGGACACCGCATACCCGCGTGGTATGACAGCGAGGGCAACTTCTATGTCGGCGAGAGCGAAGCCGCCGTGCGTGAGGAACACGCACTGGCCGAATCTATACAACTACGCCAGGACGACGACGTACTCGATACCTGGTTCTCCTCTGCCCTGTGGACTTTTTCCACCCTGGGCTGGCCGGAAGAAACACCGGAGCTGGCTACCTTTCACCCCAGCTCTGTTCTGGTCACCGGGTTCGACATTATTTTCTTCTGGGTGGCCAGGATGATTATGATGACCCTGCACTTACGCAAGGAAATCCCCTTCCACACGGTTTACGTGCATGGATTGGTGCGCGACAACGATGGGCAGAAAATGTCCAAATCCAAGGGTAATGTCCTGGATCCCATTGACCTGATCGATGGCATTGATCTGGAAAGCCTGGTCACCAAGCGTACCGCCGGCATGATGCAGCCAAAACTGGCGGCCAAAATCGAAAAATCCACCCGCAAGAACTTTGCCGAAGGCATTGCACCCTACGGCACAGATGCACTGCGCTTTACCTACTTTTCCCTGGCATCCACCGGTCGCGATATCAACTTCGACATAGGCCGAATCGAGGGTTTCAGGAATTTCTGTAACAAGATCTGGAACGCTGCACGCTATGTGCTGATGAATTGTGAAAATGAGGACTGTGGTCTTGCCGCTGACGCCGACCTGGAATTAAGTCTGGCGGATCGCTGGATCAACAGCAGGCTGCAGGAAACCGCTACTGAGGTTGAACGCGCGGTGGCCAACTACCGTTTCGACATGGCGTCCCAGGCACTCTACGAGTTCATCTGGAACGAATACTGCGATTGGTATCTGGAACTGTCCAAACCGGTACTGTGGGACGACAACGCCAGCCCCGCAGCAAAGCGTGGAACCCGTAAAACACTGATCCAGGTTCTGGAAACCTGGCTGCGCCTGTTGCATCCGCTAATGCCGTTTATCACCGAAGAAATCTGGCAGACAGTGGCGCCACTGGCAGGGAAATCCGGCCCGACCATAATGCTGCAGCCTTACCCGGTCGCCGATGACAAAGCCGTGGACAGCGCCGCAAACGCGGATATAGAATGGCTCAAAGGCGTCATCATTGGTGTGCGTAATATTCGCGGTGAAATGAACATCCCCCCCGGGAAAGAACTCTCGATGATATTGGCCAATGGTGGAAAACAAGACCAGGAAAGGTTGGAAAAAAACGCACCATTCCTGAAAAAACTGGCTAAACTTGCAGACATAACTTGGTTATCCGCAGGGGAAGAAGCACCAATAGCAGCCACCGCGCTGGTGGGCGAACTGGAAATTCTGGTACCCATGGCGGGACTGATAGATCAGGACGCTGAGTTGGCGCGACTGGGCCGGGAGATCGAAAAGCTGGAAAAAGATCTGGCGCGGATCCAGGGCAAACTCGGCAATGCAGCCTTTGTCGACAAAGCACCGGCTGCGGTAGTAGAAAAAGAACGCGAAAAAATGCAGGCACAACAGCAGGCATTGGAAAAATTGCAGGAGCAAGCTCAGCGCATCCAGCAACTGTAGGCACCTCGGAACAAAGAATTCCAGTCTCAGCCTTCCACAGGGTAGGCTGAGCATAATAAAAGCAAGATGCTAAACCGAGGAAAGTGGTATGAGTGATCGTGTAAGTGGCACGGTAAAGTGGTTCAATAACGCCAAGGGATTTGGCTTTATCACCCGGCAGGAAAGTGATGACGATGTCTTCGTTCACTTTCGCTCGATTGCAGGTGAAGGTTATCGCACCCTGAATGAAGGCCAGGCGGTAGAGTTTAAAATGGTCGAGGGGCCCAAGGGCCTGCAGGCCGAGGAAGTGACAAAACTGTAAGCGGGCGCTGAACCAGGGGCGGAGTCGCACAGCGACTGTATGCATCTCATACCGTGCCAGCGACTGTCGCAGGATGTTGTTTAATTGCCTGCAATACCGCCATCCACCTAATTTCACTGCGTACACTCTGGCCACAGCGTCAATTGGTGTTAGAATGCCCCGCGTTCAGCCCCCACCACCGCCGGGGCTATCATTAACAAGAGAGATTCCATGAGCCAAACCGTCAAAATCATCATAGCGCTGATCATTGCCGCTGTTATTTCCAGCGCCGTTACTGTCCTGCAGGGCGGCCAGCTGCCTGATCTAATCCTGCTCGCCGCATTTGCTATCGCTACGGTTGTGACTGCCCTGCTACCAGCCGCTTCAACATCATCCGCCCCTGCACCCAAGAAGAGTCAGGGCAGCGCAGGCAAGAGCAAGCCACGCGCAGAACCGCAGCAAGGTACGGATGCCGAACGTGAATACGGGCAGGTGAAATGGTTCAATGTCTCCAAGGGTTTTGGCTTTATCACCATGGATGACGGCGAGGAGATTTTCGTACATTTTCGCTCCATCCGTGGAGAGGGCCGCCGCGGGCTGCGCGACGGACAACGGGTTTCCTTCGTGGTCGCAGATAGCGATAAGGGACCACAGGCTGAAGACGTAAGTGACGCTGAATAATTACCGCACCCGCAGCGGTCTGATTATCAGGCCGTATTCTCCAGAATATCGCGCCAGTACGCCCTGATCATCTGCGCACCGTGCCGCAGCACCTCCTGGTGAGGCAGGGAACCGTCCTCCAGGGCCATCTCTACGATTCCGTACGCCGCATCAACAGTGACCCGCGCCTGCATCAGCATCAGTTCATCGGCCGGACGTTGCAGTAATTCAGACACCATCAGGCAAAACTGATCCGCCACCAGCTGATGTGACGACAGACGTAACGACTGCAATGGCGCCACTGCACGCAGCGACTGGATAATTTCCAAACCGCCGGTTTGCGCACGGGTTACCTCGTAGGTCAGGCGCAGTACTTCGTACAAATCATCCAGCACAACGCGCGGATCTGCCTGTTCCAGGTGGCCTTCAAACCACTGCTGGAAAGCCCTGTTCTGCACATCCATAAGCGATGCGCCAAGCGCGTTGAGCACGGCATATTTGTTGGGGAAATACCGATACAGCGCGGGAACGGTAATACCGGCACGCTCGGCAATAAGATTGGTAGAGATGCGCTCTACACCTACCTCCACCAACAATTCGGCGGCAGCGGACAGAATCCCTTCATAGGTGCGTTTGGCACGCTCCTGCCGCGGTTTATTCTTTTCCAACAGCTCCACCTGCCGTCGAGTAGCGACCATAGCCATTCCTTGCGAGTCCCTGGTAAGTTTGTGCCAACCGGCCACAGACCCATCCTATCCCAGCTGCACAGCGGGTTCCAGTACACCATGGTACACCGCCAGGACAGGCGGCCTCTGGCTATACACCCGTGGTGGGTGACACAATAGACAGCGCCGTTTCGAGCAAGCCACACGAGACTATTCCGATGAAAAAAAATCTCGCGCGCACGCGCCTCCAGGGCCTGTTGCTGGCGCTGTTGTGTACTGCCACCACAGCCACGGGACAACCTTTTGAGCGCACCGAACAGCGCGAGCCCTGCACACAATACAGTGCAAGCAAACGCCCCCTGTTTGGAGATTTGCACGTACACACCAGCTACTCGTTTGACAGTTATGTGTCCAGCCAGCGCAATGACCCCTGGGCAGCTTATCGTTACGCCAAGGGTGAGCCCGTCATGCTCTCTGATGCGGATGCCAAGCAAAATATTCAGGCGCAAATCCAACGTCCACTGGATTTTACCGCAGTCACTGATCACGCTGAATTTCTGGGCCCAATCAACCTGTGCACCCAGGACTCATCGAAACTGGCTTACTGGTTCCCCGGTTGTATCGCCTCGCGCAGCGAGATCTATTACGTGCAATTGCTGGCGGCCAACTACTGGGTTTCACTGGGAGTACTGGATACCGCCAGCCAGAAAAAGCAATCCTTTGCCTGCTCCATGGGTGATTGTGATGCCGCCCACAAGGAGAGCTGGCAGCGTATTCAAGCCGCCGCAGAGGCGCACTATGACCGCAGCAGTGAGTGCAGTTTCACCACCTTTGTCGGCTACGAATACACTGACGCGCCAAATTTTTCCAACTTACATCGCAATGTCATTTTCCGTAACGAGCAGGTGACAGAAACCGCAATATCCACCTATGACACGG
>JAIBDN010000103.1 GCA_024686215.1 Gammaproteobacteria bacterium
CGAGGCCGCTGCGGTCAAGGTATCCAGTAGCAGAATCGCCGATACCGTGAATAGCACCATATCGCGCTGTCGCAGGGTTTTTTTGTGTTGGACCTGGTCAGTCATTATTGTTATCTCTGCTCGTTGTGGTGTGCAGTCTGCACCCCGCGTAAGTTCCAGTATAGAGGACTTAAAGAGCGAGAGCGGTGTTTTAGTATTCGAGACTGTGCGAGGCAGGACGCCGAGCCCAAGCCCCCATGGACGGGTTCACGGCGTGTCTTGAATACTAAAATATCGCTCTTGCGGGTTTAATACTATTGAACGAAAAAGCCCGGCTCAATGGCCGGGCTTCAGGGTAACTGCTAGATACCGTAATGACTCGCCGTGGTATCCAGTGCTTCACCCAGCATATCCACCAGGCTATCGATCTCCTGCGTGTTACACACCAGCGGCGGTGCGATAATCATTGCGTCTCCCGTTTGGCGCACCATCAGTCCGGCTTCATTGGCAATGTTGCGACAGAACACCGCGCCTGCCGAATCCGCTGCCAGGCGCTCGCGAGAGCCTTTGTCGCGCACCAGTTCCAGCGCCGCAAACATGCCTCGCCCGCGCACCTCGCCCACGATACGATGATCAACCAACTCGCGCAGGCGCGCCTGAAAGTGCGGTGCAATTTCAGTGCCGGCGGTCTGGATAAGGTTAGTTTCACGCAGCACCTGTAAGGTCGCCAGTCCCGCGGCACAGGCTGCAGGGTGACCCGAGTAGGTCAGGCCGTGGGTGAATTCGCCACCACCGCTGAGCAATACATTGCTGACCTTGTCGCTCACCATGACACCACCCAGGGGCATATAGCCATTGGTGACTGCCTTGGCGAAGGTCATCAGGTCCGGCTCGAGGTTGTAGGTTTCACAACCGAACCAGTTGCCGGTGCGGCCGAATCCGCAGATGACTTCGTCCATTATCAGCAGGATGTCGCGCTCGTCGCAGATGCGCTTGATCTCGGGCCAGTAAGTATCAGGGGGAATAATAACCCCGCCCGCACCCTGTACCGGCTCGGCGATAAAGGCCGCAACCTTGTCTTCGCCCAACTCTTCGATTTTGGCTTCCAGCTCGCGCGCCACGCGCACACCGAATTCGTCCGGCGTCTCGTCACCACCTTCTTCGAACCAGTGGGGTTGATTGATATGGTGCACGTAGTCCAGGCCGTTGGTTTGCTTGTGCATTCCACTCATGCCGCCCAAAGATGCCGCGGCGATAGTCGAGCCGTGATAAGCATTCTTGCGGCTGATGATCATCTTCTTTTCCGGCTTACCCTGCAGTTGATAATAGCGGTGGGCCAGGCGCAGATTGGTGTCGTTGGCTTCGGATCCGGAGTTGGTGAAAAATACATGATTGAACTGGGGTGGTGTTATCTCAACCATGGCGCTGGCCAGCTCAACAGCCGGCTGGTTGGAACACTGAAAGAAATTATTGTAAAAAGGCAGTTGCTGCATCTGCGCGTAAACCGCTTCAATAATGGCGGTCTGGCTGTAACCGAGGTTGCAGCACCACAGCCCGGACATACCGTCCAGCATGCGATGGCCATCACTGTCATAGATGTAAATATGTTCGGCTTTAGACATGATGCGGCCACCGTGCTCACTGTATTCCTGAAAGTCAGTGAACGGGTGCAGGTGGTGGGCCTGGTCCAGCCGGCGCAGGGCAGCAGTGTCTTGTATCATATTCATAAATATCTCCATGACCGGGTAGCTAGTGCTTTGAACAGCGCCTTACCCAGAAGTGTTATAGCCGATAGATCTGCAGCGTTGTTTAATAGTGTGGCATACACAAAAGGTGATGGAATTACCCCTAAAGGGGTGTTTTGAAACCCGAAGGACTGGAAGTAATGCCCGCAAATAATGACAAGCTTCAGGCGTTTCTCGACGCGCACCCGGATATAGAGGTGTTTGAAGTTATGCTCCCCGATATCGCCGGTGGCCTGCGCGGTAAGTGGGTTACCCGGGACAAAATACACAAGGTTATGGCCGGCGGCCTGAAGCTGCCGATCAGTGCTCTGGCGTTTGACGTGTGGGGCAGGGATGTAGAGGCCTGGGTATTTGCCAGCGGCGACGGCGACGGCATGTGTGAAGCCGATATTAACACCCTTGCGCCAGTGCCCTGGGCACAACGACCCACCGGTCAGGTGATGATGTCCCTGCGCGAAATTGACGGCTCGCCCAGCGTGCTGGACACACGGTTTATGATCAAAAATCTAATGGCGAGGTTTGCACAACTGGGCCTGACCCCGGTGCTCGCCAGTGAGATGGAATTCCACTTGCTGCAGCATGAGCGGGATGCACAGGGCAGGCCACTGCACACCCAGACCGACAGTATTGGCGGCGCGCTGGCCAGTGGCCAGACTTACAGTATCGACATGATGGCAGACATGTCCGGGTTGATGCATGGCATTCGCGATGCCTGTATCGCCCAGCAATTGCCCATTGATACGCTGATCAAGGAATCGGCGCCATCGCAGTATGAGATTAATCTTTACCACAGCGCCGATGCCCTGGTGGCAGCCGACCAGGCGGTGATGCTGCAACGTGCGATCCGAGGCGCAGCAAAGCGCCAGGGTTATTGCGCGACATTTATGGCCAAGCCGTTTGGTGATCTGGCCGGTAATGGCATGCATGTACATTGCAGCCTGCTGGATGATCAGGGCGTTAATGTTTTCGATGACGGCACTGGCAAGGGCACCGACTTATTACGCCATGCGATTGCCGGTTGCCTGGTGAGCATGGAAGACAGCATGCTGCTGTTTGCTCCCAACCTGAACTCCTATCGGCGTTTCCAGCGCGGCACCCACGCACCACTGGCGCCCAGTTGGGGCTATGAGAACCGTACCGTGTCGGTGCGGGTACCGGCAGACGCACCTGTCGCCACGCGCATCGAACATCGGGTCGCCGGCGCAGATGCGCATCCGCACCTGGTTATTGCTGCTATTCTCTCGGCTATGCTCCACGGTATTGAGAACAAGCTGGAAGCCCCCGCGCCACTGGAGGGCAACGCCTATGATCAATTGCCACCCAGCCTGCCGCGCTACTGGCCTGATGCCCTGGCGCGTTTCGAGCGCTCGGAATTTATCGGCACCTACCTCGGCAGCGAATTCCAGCGCGTGTATACCTTACTCAAGCAACAGGAAATGGACGAGTTTGATCGCCAGGTGACGCCACTGGAGTATGATGCCTGTTTGTAGACGCGTGCGGGTTGCGCACCCCGAAGCTTGAGAGACCAAAACCATGACAGATAAAACCGTCCCTCTGGATGACTATTCTTTTTACGCCAACGTCTTCAGCTACATGGGCCTGCCCCTGAGTCGCGACCTGGAGGACAGCAGCGTCGATGCGGTCATCATGGGCGTGCCTTATGACCTGGCCACCAGTGGCCGTGCCGGTACCCGCAGTGGTCCCCAGGCAATGCGCCAGGTCAGCGCCAATATGGTTTGGGAAGAAAAACGCTGGCCCTGGGATTTCGCGTTGAGTGAGAAACTCAAGGCCATCGACTACGGCGATGTGCAGTACATGTTCGGCGACAGTGACGACATGTTGCAACAGACCGAGGAGCAGGCGGCGGCGATCACCGCAGCCGGTAAAACGCTGGTCAGCTTCGGTGGTGACCATTTTGTAACACTGCCGCTATTGCGCGGCCACGCTCGAACCCACGGTAAGCTGGCGCTGATTCATTTTGATGCGCACACTGACTCCTACCAGGAAGAGGAAAAATACAGCCATGGCTGTATGTTCTATCACGCGCCGCGAGAAGGCTTGATAGATCCGGCACGCTCGGTACAGATAGGCATACGCACGGACTATGATCGGCCCACCCACGAATTCCTGGTGATTGATGCACATCAAGCCAACGAGCAGTCGGTGCAGGAGACGGTCGCCGCCATCCGAGAGCGTGTCGGTGATCATCCGGCCTACCTGACCTTTGATATCGATTGCCTGGATCCCGCCTATGCGCCGGGCACGGGTACTCCGGTAGTGGGCGGACTCAGCACCTCCCGCGTGATGCGTATTTTGCAGGGCATCGCCGATCTCAATATCGTCGGCTTTGATGTGGTGGAAGTTTCGCCCGCTTACGATCACGCTGACATCACCGCGCTCGCGGGTGCCTCGCTTGCACTGCAGTTTCTTTATATGCGGGCGAGTCGTAGCTAACGGGAACTGGTTGGCATCGATAAAATTCCTTCGCGGGAAACCGCATTCGCAGGACAGCATATCCCTCGCTCGGTTGGAACCCCACGCCCTCG
>JAIBDN010000123.1 GCA_024686215.1 Gammaproteobacteria bacterium
CACTGTATCGGCGAAAGCGCCGGCGTCGGCATTGATGTGTATAGACATACTACTTCTCCTGGAGCGACATTGTGACGGTGATGGTTTGCCGGTGGGCACAGCGACCGGCTGTAACCAGCATAGCTTACGTTATGGTCGGGGCGCTGTCGCCTGCGCGAGCCCGGGGCCAGGTTTTTACCCGGCCAGGATCAATAGCGGGCCTCGAAGGCCTGGAGCCGCGCCTCCAGCTGCCATTGTAGTCGGGCTTTCTCGCTGTTATCCAGAAAGGCCCCGCAGTTATCCGAGGGGGCGGCCCCCGGTTGGTCTTTCCTGCACGCCTTCACGCGCCGGCCTTCAGTGACATCCGTGAATAAATTCTCACCGGGCAAATAGCTGTAGGCCAGCGCATTACGTGATAGCCACAGCAGATCGGCGTAGCCAAGATCGTAGTCCACCACCGCGCGCTGGTATTCATGGGTGAGATCGATACGAAATACACCTTCATCGTCGGTAGACAGTGCCAGCGGTACGCCGTATTGGCGGTACAGGTCAAACGGGTGCTCGTCGCCCGCTACTCCCAGGATGATGTCGTTACTGGACAGGTTGATCTCTACCAGGATCTGCTGGTCGGCCATTTTCTGCAGCAGTTTATGGTGACCCTGCTCATGCACGATGCTGGTGCCGTGGCCGATGCGCCTGGCGCCGGCAATATTGACCGCCTTGCCGATATTGCCCAGCAGGGCTTCCGGTGGCACCAGGCCCGGTGCCAGTTCGCCGGCGTGCAACGTGATGTGCCGGGCGGCGTGGGGAAAATGTTGCGCCAGTTGTGCGATCAACTGCATCTGCCAGGCATAGTCGCGCAACACGATGGGGTGATCTTCCGGAGCCACAAAATTGACACCGACGTAGCGCGGGTCATGTTCCACTAACATAAAAGCCAATACCGTCTGAGCCGCGACCATTTCACGCGGCAGTGTTCTGATGACAGCCGAGATATGGCGCACTGTGACCTCACAGCCCGTGGCGGGATCTGGCGTGTCGCATCGCGCTACATCTCGCCATTGTTGTTCCATAACATCAGTGGTGGCCACCGCGTCTGCGAAGGCCTGTTGCAGGTCTGGGTTTTCCAGCCAACGCGCTACCGCGTCGGTTTGTTTGAATGCATCCTCGGAGGCGCCCACTGCGATCGCCGCGGGCATGCCGGTGACGTAGATCAATTCCAGATAGTGGTTATTCTGGCGCGCCGCGCGCTCGGTAACCTCGGCGAGAATATACCCTTCCCTGCCGGGGACCGCGTTGGCAAAGCGCCCGAACGTGGCGAAGGCCTGGCTGTGGCCGGATAGCGGCCGGCGTGCGTAATTGCGCACAGATAATGCGTCAATAATTCGGTTGACGACTTTCGCGTTGAACTGGATATCAGCCATGGGCGGGCGCTGCGCCTCAGTATCACAGGGTGGTGGGCTTATAGTGTAGGTGGACAGGTCGATACACTTACCATCACTGGCAGCCCAGTTAATATAGTTCTCTGCATAAGCCGCGCCGTCCAGGTGTGTGTGCAGCTCGCCGCCCTTGGGAAAGCGGTACAGAAATTCACGCAGTAACAGTGGTTGGTCTTTGACCCGTTCAAAATAGCCAGCTGCCGACTCGGCGCGAGCCGGGGCTGCCGCTGCTGCAAACACCAGTACCAGCGGCACGAAAAAATGGGTGAACATCCTGCAGCGCTTCATATTTCTATTTCCCTACAGCTACCATTGCAGGCGCAGTGACTTCAGTCCGCGGAAAACCAGACCCGGGTGATACGCCTGGTCCTGTGGCGCCAGACGAATATTCGGCATACGCGCCAGCAAGGTGTTGAATATAATCTCCAGTTCCAGGCGTGCCAGGGGCGCACCCAGGCAAAAGTGCCGGCCTTTACCAAACGCCAGGTGTTTGTTCGGCGAACGCTTGATATCAAAGCTGTCGGGGTTCTCAAAAGCTGCCGGGTCGCGGTTGGCGGCGCCGTACAGCAACCCGATAGTCTCGCCACGCTTCCAGGAAAAGCCCCTGAACTCGGTGTCCTCCAACACGTAGCGATGAAAATACTGCAGTGGCGGGTCGTAGCGCAAAATTTCATCCACGGCGGAACTTGCCAGAGCCGGGTTTGCCTTCAGCTGTTCCAACTGATTCGGATGGCGCAGCAGTGCCAGCATACCGTTGCCCGCCGTATTGACCGTCGACTCATGGCCGGCATTCAGCAACAGGATACAGGTTGAGATAAGTTCGTCGTTTTTCAGTACCTCCCCTTCGTCCTCGACCTGGGCCAATACACTGATTAAATCGTCTTGCGGGCTGGCGCGGCGCAGGGCGAGTAATTCTTCAAGATAGCGCACAAATTCAATGGTGGCAGTCTCGGCTGCGGTCTCATCCTGCTCGGTGGTATTTTTTTCATAGAGTTTTACGATGGCGGCAGACCAGGGGCGCAGTAGGTGATGACCCTCCTGCGGCATACCCAGTAGCGTAGCAATGACGTGCACTGTGAGCGGGTTGGCGAAATCCTCCAGCAGGTCCATCTCACCCTTTACTTCAAGTTCATCCATGGCCCTGTCGGCCAGTGCTTGAATGCCCTCACGCTGATTGGCGATCTGGGCAGTGGTGAAGCCCTTGACCAGCAGGCGACGCAGGCGGGCGTGGTCCTTGCCCTCGGTCTCCAGCAGGTTCCGGCTCACATAGCGGTGGTAGTTTGCCAGCTTGCCCTGGCTTTCCTCGCGGTGTCGCCCAGTGAGCTCCTCCGGCTTTAGCAGGTGATCCATGGTCCGTCCCAGGCTTTTGTGCACCAGCAGGTCGTTAACGTCCTGGTGCCTGGTAACAAAGGTCACATCCCAGTCGGGATCGTAGAAGATTGGGGTTTGTTCCCGCAGTACCGCGTATACGGGATAGGGGTTGGCAGCGAATGCGTCGCTGTACGGGTTGAAATCAACCTTGTTCATTTCTTGATATCCCAGCCGTAAGCGCCCGA
>JAIBDN010000109.1 GCA_024686215.1 Gammaproteobacteria bacterium
GGAATCGATAACGGCAGTGTCACCAACCCACCGCTGTACTGTCCGCTGCGCAACATTCTGGTGGCCTTTGATTCATCCAATTCCGTGGTGCGCGCCTGGCGCCACAACCCGCAAACAGATGAACTGAGCGACCTGTGGCGTCGTGAGAATTTTGGTATGGGTGGCCACACTATCTACTACCCCGATAGCGGCGAAATTGTCACCGCTGATTACCAGAGCCTGAAAACCCTGCGCGGTCTGCGCGAGGGTGAAAACAGTGTGGTACTGGATATCGAAACCGGTAGTGAAAAAGCCCGCATCCCCATGGGCAACTACATGCAATCTGCGGTCTTTCCCTGTCCCGGCTGGGACCGCGACTTTTACTGGCTGGGACTGGATCGACTCACCCGCATGGCGGTGCGTTAGCACCTGATATCAAGGAGATTTGGCAATGAAGAAATATACATTCGAACTGTCCATGGCTGCTGTATTTTGCGCAATTTTTATCGGCGCGCTGGCATTCTGGGGTGATTGGGCCGGTGGAAAAATGACGCACCAGGAAGTGGATGATTACCTAGAGGTTATCGATACCAACCTGGAGTGGCCCGAGCCGATGAAGTCGTACATGATGGAATCCCTGCGCGAATGGGGCTACGCGGATGACGGCAAGGAATTGATGATGCTCAACATGATGCGCTATCACCATGAATTACTGGACTACCCCGGCGCCATCAAGGATTTCAGGGGCTCCCCAAAAGAATCCAATTACGCCTATGAATTGGGCACCAAGGAAATTCTGCTCTACCAGGGTGGCTATCCGGTGGCCTGGGGTGAAGTGACGCTGGGTCGCAATGTGGCGCGGGCGGATGACGCTGCAGCCAACACCGACTGGAACCGGGTGGGCTTTGCCCGCTACCCCAATCGCCGCGGTTTCTTCCGCCTGATGGCTGACCCCGTGTATGGCAAACAGTCGGCTTACAAGCTGATGGGGGCGCACACCAACCTGATCCCCATGACGCCACAGTGGGTGGTTCCCGACCTGCGACTGATGACTGGCCTGGTGTTGCTGATCCTGTTTCTCGCCATCGGCTGGTTGCGTGCAGAACTGCGTAACCGTGTGTAACAGTAACCCCTGACTGGAGAGTTTGACCATGACAACAGCAAAAGCACGCATGAACCTGACAGTAGGTGGCGTCCTCCTGGCCTTCTGGGCCGCCGCTACCTACTTCTTCTACGCACCCACCACAGCGCTGAGTCAGGGTGAAATTGACCAGTACATGGTGAAAGTACAAACGCTGATGGAGGCATCCTTTGTCATGCCTGAGGGCGTGGGGCTGGACCCCCGTGGCCTGGAGGGCGCATTAAGCGACTTGCGCAGTTTCGCGGAGCGCGATGACGGCAAAGCTATTTACATGGTGAACCTGATGAAATGGCGCCTGGGCGATTTATCCTTCCCCGCCGGCGCGGATCTGGCTGGTTCGATTGCAACAGCACAGGAAGCTGATAGCGCTTACAACCAGCGTCTATTCTGGGACCTTCTAGCCAACCATAGCCACACCGCCTACCTGGCCAGTGCGGAAGCCAATGCCTTCAACTACGGTACCTCCGCCGATGCCGACGGCTGGGGAGAAATTGGTATCTTCCGCTACAACAGCCGTCGCGATTTTTTCAATATGATTACCTCTGACAGCTACCTGAACGCCCTGTACCTGAAGATGGTTTCCATGGGCGCGGTGGCGATTGCTCCCAGCCAACCGCATGGACTGCTGTTCAATCCCATGCCGAATATGCCGGTTCTGCTATTTTTCGCGCTGCTCATTGGTTATCTTGTATTTCTGGTAGTTTCACTGCGCGCACGCTCGCGCTGAGGGCAGGCCCATGCAAACTCCTGAGTTAACCGTCTACGGATCAAAAGTCTCCTACTTCACCGGCAAGTTGGAGGCTTACCTGCGCTATAAGGAAATCCCCTACCGTTTCGCGCCCATGACCTCGGAATACTTCAACAAGATCGTGCCGGAGAAAACCGGCGCGCAACAAATGCCGGCGGTAGAGTTTGCCGACGGTCGCTGGGCCACAGACAGCACACCGCTGATCGCATGGCTGGAAAGTGAACATACTGACTTCCCGGTTACCCCGAAAGATGCAACACAAGCTTATATTTGTCAGCTCATAGAAGACTATGCCGATGAGTGGTTATGGCGCCCGGCAATGCACTATCGCTGGAGCTATTTTGCCGGCAGGCAGTTGCTGGGCACCGTGCTAGTCGATGAATTATTTCAGGACATCAAGGCCCCCGCCTGGCTTAAACGCTGGCAAATACGGCGGCGTCAAAAAACACATTTTGTCGATAATGACGGGGTCAATGCGCAAACCTGGTCGCACGTGGAACAGGGGTATTTGCGGATCCTGGACATTCTACAAGCCGTGTTCGCGGAGCGACCTTTCCTGTTTGGCGACAGACCCACAGTGGCAGACTTCGGCCTGTTCGGTCCGATGTTTCGTCACTTCTCCCAGGACCCTACTCCCGCAGAGATTATGCGCCTGCGCGCCCCGGCGGTGTTCGAGTGGGTGGGCCGCATGTGGAACGCCAGGGCCTCGACCTGTCACGGCGAGCTCTTAGCGGGTATTCCGCAAGACCTGCAACCGCTATTACGGGAAATCGGCGAAACACATTTAACCAACCTGGTGGCCAATGCCAGCGCCTGGAGCGAGCAAAGCAAACTGTATGCTGTCAGCATCCAGGGCACGCAGTATTCCAGGCTACCGGTATCGCGCTATCGCACCTGGTGCCTGGAGCAACTGCAGCGGCAGTTTAACGCGCTACCAGCTACAGCACAGGATGATGTACGAGAATTATTGCAGCAGGAGCATTGTTGGCAGCCACTGTGGCAAGTAGAGAAACCGGATTCCCAATACGACCCGGAGAGCCAAGCGCCCTTTGCACCAGGCTTGACCGTCTACACTGTGCAGGGTGCCTGACCCAATAACGCCGGTGCAAATGCTATTTACGAGGAAATTAACAGATGAGCGACAAAAGATTAGCAGGCAAGCGCGTACTGGTAACCCAGGCGGATGACTATATGGGCCCGGACACCATTGCGTTGTTTACTGAGCACGGCGCCGAGATTATCGCCGACAGCAGTGACCTGACCCAGCCAGGCGCAGTAGAAGACCTGATAGCAAAAACCGGCCACATCGATGTATTGGTCGCCAATCTGGCGGCCCCTGCGAACCTTGGTGTCAGCGCCGTGGATATCTCAGACGATATCTGGGCAACCATGTTCGACATGATGGTGCACCCCCTACACCGGCTATGCCGGGCGGCGTTACCGCAAATGTATGCGCGTAAAGCCGGTAAGGTCGTGGTATTTGGTAGTGCCACCGGCGTCAAGCCGATGGAAACTGTTTCTGCCTATAGCGCCGCGCGCGCCGCACAGGTCGGCTATGTTAAATCCGCCGGCTGCGAAGCCGCGCGCCATAACGTACAGGTCAATCTTATTGCACAGAACTTTGTGGAAAACCCGGCTTACTTTCCACCGAAATTCACCGCCACCGAGGAGTTTCAGCAGTTGCTGACCCAGGTTCCCGCCGGACGTCTGGCGACGGGCCGTGAAGATGCGCTGTTCGCACTGTTCCTGGCATCCAACGAGAGCGATTTCTTTGTCGGACAGGCTATACCCTTTGCGGGTGGCTGGGCACAGTAACCACGGCGACCCGGGCTGGAACTCGGCCCGGGCGGTTTTTTTCTAGAAAACAAATACCTTCACAAACACCAGCAGGAATAGACCGGGGGCTAAAGCCCTGGAGGCGGTATTCAGCGCCACTGCTTTTCTCGAGTTCCCTCTTCCGTCCAGCCAGGTTACCGCCACGGTTGCCGCCAGCGCGCCAAACACCAACACAGAGGAGGCCACCATAAACTGGTCCAGCCGGGTCAGGTAAGCGATGGGCGGCAGGATAGAAGCCATGGCGAAACGGTATGCAATCAGGGTTAGCATGGACGTGGCGACCAGCCCCAC
>JAIBDN010000015.1 GCA_024686215.1 Gammaproteobacteria bacterium
ACGCCACAGGTCGCTCAGTTCATCTGTTTGCGGGTTGTGGCGCCAGGCGCGCACCACGGAATTGGATGAATCAAAGGCCACCAGAATGTTGCGCAGCGGACAGTACAGCGGTGGGTTGGTGACACTGCCGTTATCGATTCCGCAGACGGGCGTGATACTGAAATTTTCAGCATTATCGATGGCTACGCGGATCACATTATTGGGCGTGGGATTTACGCCGGCATGCAACATGGACAGTGCAGTGCGGCCCATCCTGTGCTTACCGTTATCCATGAACCAGATGTTCTGGCCGTCGATGACCGGATCCCAGCCATATTCCTGCGAGCTGTCGCCGATATAATCCAGCGACCAATCCCTGTCCAGGGTCAGGGTTCGCGTCGAGGCATCGAACGCGTAGCGGTAGATAGTGTTGATACCAGTGACGTACACCTGGTTGCCAATCGCACTGAGCCTGGAGATGGAGGGCTCGGGCATGATGGTGTGTGGGCAGGCTGCGGTCATGGTCTCGGGATCCAGGACCACCATCGATGTGCTGCCGTCGCTGGCGATGGGCTTGGTGACGAGGAAGCCATTGTCGAGTATCACGTGAGAATTGTAGGGCAGGTCCTGAGGTAGCTGGTAAGACGCCTGTAGCTCGCAGTCGGCATTCAATCGATGGGCCCAGCGACCGAAGGTGACGTACAGGTCACCATTGCGGTGCACGCAAAAGCCACCCGGCCACCAGCTGCCTCCCGCTAACTTCGGGGATTTCTTCAGTGGCTTAAGCGTTGCGGGGTCCAGCTTTTCCACATGCGAATAGCAGTGCATACCTAACTTGTCGCGCAGGGTGTCCACATGCATCAGGTAGACTTCACCGGGGTCGCGCAGTACCACCATGTTACCGGTTGAGAGACGGCGAGAGGCCTCAATGACCAGCGCTTCGTCCTCTTTGATAGCCAGTCCGGGCAGCCCGGATACGGCTTGCAGTCGCTGCGGGCCGCCGTCCTCGCCTGACCACGGGCTGGGATAATAGCCCGCGCTGGCACGATAGTTTGCGGCTTCCGGCTTGCCACTCGTTACAGGTTTGTCCATATCACACATCCTTCCCCGCTGGGGCTGTGCCGGCTTCGAGGTGCCGGGTGCTGTATTCATACTGCTTATTAAGCCGTGCAGGAGGCGGGAAATATGGTGAGCACCTCTCTTTAATTGGTTGAATTACGACATGGAAGAAATGCTAAGATGTTTACTGTATGTTTTTAATCATTTTATAGTTATTAACATAAGCTATACAAAACAGTTACTTAGAAAATCTTTATATAAAATAGTTTAAGTATCTTGGTCTGGTCTTGCATAGCGAATGCCAGGGAAATTATGACGAAGGCGACATCGGGTATATCCAGTGCGAGCGTGCTGGCAGTGTGGTTGCGGCCTCTTGTGGATTACCTGGAGCGTACCGGGTTCGACAGTGCGGCAGTATTCCGTCACACCGGTGTTGATGTGGCGCAGGTGTTTGTACCCGGTGCGCGTCTGCGGCTGGGCGATGCCGGACCGCTGTGGCAGCATGCTGCGCGCATCACCGGCAAACCGTTTATCGGCCTTGAAATTGTCAACGATGCCCCCCCGCTGCAAGCCGACGTTACCGCTATCGCCATGATGGCCAGTAGAAACCTGTATGAAGCGCTGCAGCGCTTTTCCCGTTTGAGTCATATCGTTTGTGACGCCGTGGAAATCGTCTTTTTACGCGAGGCCAATGAGTTGCGCCTTGATTTCGTGGTCAAACCTGAAGAGCAGCATGTGATGCCTCATGAGGCTATGGACCCGGCCTTACTGATTCCCCTGGGCTTACTCGACAGGGGGATGCTCGACAGTGCGGTGATCCGCGAGCTGCGCTTCGCGCGCCCGCACCCGGGGCAGGGTATGCTCGACCACCTGGCGGATATTTTTCCCATTCCCATGCACTTCGACTGTGATTGCTACGGCATGACCGTCGACTGGTCGCTGTCCCTGAGGCAGAACCCTTATTGGAACCCGGCACTGGCACAAATGTGCGAGGAGCAGGTGTTACGCGATATTGACGCACTGGATGACCAGAACCTGTTGGCGCGCACGCGCAAGGTGCTGCTGGATCAGTTGGCCAATGGCAATCCGCAACTGGAAACGGTGGCCGCGCTGTTTAATATCACCGGGCGGCAATTACAGCGCAAGCTGAAACAGCAGGGCACTGGCTTCAGCGAATTACTCGATGAAGTGCGACTGGAGCTGGCATTGCGCTACTTGCAGGATGCGCGCATGAGCATGGTGGATATTGCCCTGTCCCTGGGTTTTAGTGACCAGAGCAACTTTGTCAAAGCGTTCAAGCGCTGGCAAGGTCAGACGCCGGGGCAGTACCGGCGTGCCAGTCTGGTTTGAGGATTGCCTCGAGCTGCGCCCGTGCCGTGTAAAGCGTGCCGGAGGAAACCAGGGATCTTCCTGTATGGGCCATGGCGCAGGGGGTGCCTCCTGATCTATCATAGGATGTTTTTAGCGGGCCAGCTTGATGGCCCGGAGCGAGAGGTCTAGAGCAATGCAGGGAGACATCGTTTCACAGGGGCTCGAGCTGATGTTGTTTGGCATGGGCACTGTGGTGGTATTTCTGGCACTTTTGGTGCTGGCAACCACTGGTATGTCGCGCTTTGTAGGCCGTTACTTTCCAGAGCCTGAGGCGCCCGTGCAGGCTGCACTGCGCCGCTTGCACAGTCACAAGCAACCGGCTGAAGACCCCAATCTGGTCGCCGTTATCAGTGCCGCGATTCACCAACATCGCGCCAACAAGCCCTAAGTCCGCTAGCAGCGGAACAAATCGGAATAAGAGGTACACTACCCATGGATGATAGCAAACGCCCCCTGGGCATTACCGACGTTGTGTTGCGCGATGCCCACCAGTCTCTATTCGCTACCCGTTTGCGGCTGGACGACATGCTGCCGATTGCCGGCAAGCTGGACGAAGTGGGTTTCTGGTCGCTGGAGTCCTGGGGTGGTGCCACCTTCGACGCCTGTATCCGCTACCTGGGTGAAGACCCCTGGGAGCGTATTCGCGAGCTGAAAAAAGCCATGCCCAGGACGCCCCAGCAAATGCTGTTTCGCGGGCAGAATATTCTGGGTTATCGCCACTATGCGGATGATGTGGTGGAGAAGTTTGTGGAGCGTGCCGCCCACAACGGTGTGGATGTGTTTCGCGTGTTCGATGCGATGAACGATATGCGCAACCTGGAAGTAGCCCTGAAAGCGGTGAAGCAGGTTGGTAAGCACGCCCAGGGTACGATCTCTTACACCCTCAGTCCGGTGCACAACATCGACACCTGGGTAGAAATGGGCAAGCGCATAGAAGATACGGGCGCTGATTCAATCGCCATCAAGGATATGGCCGGTCTGCTACATCCCTATGCCGGCTATGAGTTAGTGACCAGGCTGAAGGCCGCTTGCGCCATCCCCATTCACATGCAGTGCCATGCGACGACGGGACTGTCTACTGCCACCATACTCAAGTGCGTGGAGGCGGGTATCGATAATGTGGACACCTCTATTTCTTCAATGTCCATGACCTACGGGCACTCGCCCACAGAGTCAGTGGTTTCCATATTCAAGGGCACCGACAGGGATACCGGTCTGGACATTGAAAAGCTGGCAGAGGTGGCCGCCTATTTTCGTGAGGTGCGTAAAAAGTATGCAAAGTTCGAGGGATCTCTGCGCGGCGTAGACGCGCGCATACTGGTGGCACAGGTTCCCGGTGGCATGCTCACCAACATGGAAAGCCAGCTGCGCGAGCAGGGCGCGGCGGATAAAATGGATGAAGTGCTGGAAGAGATTCCGCGGGTACGCGAGGACCTGGGCTTTATTCCTCTGGTTACCCCAACATCGCAGATCGTAGGGACCCAGTCGGTTATCAATGTACTCACCGGCGAGCGTTACAAATCTATTTCCAAAGAAACCGCGGGTGTCCTCAAGGGCGAATACGGTGCGACTCCGGCCCCGGTCAACGCCGAGCTGCAACAGCGGGTGCTGGAGGGTGGCGAGCCCGTTACCTGCCGCCCGGCGGATCTCCTGCAGCCGGAGTTGCAAGCATTGACGGATGAGTTACACAGTCTTGCCAAGGAAAAATCCATTGCACTTACGCCTGGCGAGGGCGTCATCGACGATGTGCTGACCTATGCGTTGTTTCCGCAAATAGGGCTGAAGTTTTTGCAGAACCGCGGCAATCCCGAGGCCTTTGAACCGGTGCCGGGCAGTGAGCCTGAAGCCACTGTAGCGACGGCTCCAGTGGCTGCCAGCGCAGATGTTCCCGCGGTATACACGGTTAGCGTCAATGGCCAGAGTTACGTGGTGGAAGTGGCCGAGGGCGGTGCAGTGTCCTCTGTGGCAGCATCCGCAGCCCCCGCTGCAGCGGCGGTCTCTGCGGGGGAACCGGTGAAGGCGCCGCTGGCGGGTAATATCTTCAAGGTACATGCCCAGGTGGGCGATGTGGTGGCCGCCGGTGATATCATCATCATTCTCGAAGCGATGAAAATGGAGACCGAGGTGCGCGCTCCGCATGGCGGAAGCGTCTCGGGTGTCAGTGTGCAAGAGGGCGATAGTGTCGCCGTCGGTGACACCCTGATCACTCTGGGTTAAGCGCCGTGGATAATATTCTGCAGCTGTGGAGTACCTCCGGCCTGGCTCAGATGGGGCCAGGTCAGGCCTTCATGATTGCCATTGGGCTGGGGCTATTGTTTCTGGCGATACGCAAGGGTTTCGAACCTCTGCTGCTGGTGCCGATCGGCTTCGGCGGCATCCTCGCCAATATACCCGGTGCCGGTATGGCTTACTCCGCCGTGGAGAATGCCCTGCACGCGGGTGATCCAGCGCTACTGGCGCAGATGGCCCAGGCCCTGGGCGTGGTGGCCACAGATAATATCAAGGAGCTGGCTGCGGCCTATGACGGCAGTGCTGCCCAGGTACACGTGGTCGTGCAGCAATTGGCAAAAGATGCGGGTTTTAGTAACGGCATGTTGTACAACTTTTACAATGTGTCCATCGCCAGTGGCGTCGCGCCACTGGTGATTTTTATGGGCGTGGGCTCCATGACCGATTTCGGGCCCTTGCTGGCTAATCCCAAGACGCTGTTTCTGGGTGCTGCCGCGCAGTTTGGTATATTCGCCACGGTTCTGGGGGCCGTAGGGCTCAGTTCAATTGGCGTGATGGACTTCAGTATTTCCGACGCGGCAGCCATTGGCATCATTGGCGGCGCCGATGGCCCCACGGCGATTTATGTCTCCAGTATTCTTGCGCCCGACCTGCTGGGTGCTATTGCCGTTGCCGCGTATTCCTATATGGCGCTGGTGCCGATGATACAGCCGCCCATCATGCGCGCCCTCACTACCAAAGCCGAGCGCGAGATCGAGATGGTGCAACTGCGTCCCGTCGCGCGCCGCGAAAAAATTGTATTCCCGTTGGTGCTGCTGATCCTGGTAGCGCTGCTACTGCCCGACGCGGCGCCACTGCTGGGTATGTTTTGCTTTGGCAACCTGATGAAAGAATGTGGCGTGGTAGATCGCCTGTCAGATACCGCGCAAAACGCGCTGATCAATATCACCACAATTTTCCTCGGCCTTTCCGTCGGCTCCAAGCTGGTGGCCGACAAATTCCTGGATATAAATACCCTGGGTATTCTCGGTCTGGGTATTGTCGCTTTCGCCATAGGCACTGCCTCTGGCGTGCTGATCGCCAAATTGATGAACCGTCTTGGCGGTTCACCAATTAATCCACTGATTGGCTCTGCCGGCGTATCCGCTGTTCCCATGGCGGCCAGGGTGAGTAATAAGGTCGGCCTGGAGGCCAACCCGCATAACTTCCTGTTGATGCATGCAATGGGGCCCAACGTGGCTGGCGTCATCGGTTCAGCCGTTGCCGCAGGTGTAATGATAAGCCTGGTCGGTGGTTAACCCGAGTTTCGGTGCGCCACCACTAACGCATCCAGCAGCGTCTGCACGATACGCGTCGGGGGAGGGGAGTGCCGCACGATGGCACTGAACTCACAGACGTATTGAAAAGTTTTGGGCAGCAGCGGTCGCATCACACCCTGGCTGACAAACGCCTCCGCATAATGTTCCGGCAGGTAACCGAGGTACTTACCCGATAACACCAGGTGGGCCACCGCCTCCTGGTCGTAGGCCGTGGCATGGCGTTGCTGGCCCAGCTCGCGGGTGATCTCCATGTTGGGTGAGTGATACCCGATCCCCACGTATTTGCACTGGCGCAATTTCTCCGCGGTTAACGCCTTGTGTGGCGCGTCGAACAAGGGGTGGCCAACGGCGCAGTACAGGTACATCTGCTCCTCGAATAACTTGTAGTAGTCGAGACTGCTGGAGGGGCGGTGATTGGGGATAATGCCCAGTTGAAAGCGACCTTCCATAACGCCGCGCTCGATAGCGTTGATCGGTTCCACGTGAATCTCCGGCAGGACCTCTGGCGCCTGGTCGTCAAAACGTGCGAACGCGCTATTGATGTGACACTGCGGATTGGTGGCGGTCTTATCGAAGATGGCAATGGTCAGTGAGCCGGTCAGGCGTTGGTGCAGTTCGTCCACCTCGTGCTGGAAATCCGCCATGGCGCCCATCATCTTCTGTGCGCTGGCATAGACCTGTTCACCTTCACTGGTCAGGGCAAAACCGCCACGCCCACGCCGGCACAGGGTCACGCCCAGGCGCAGCTCAAGGTCCTTGATATGCCGCGAAATCGTACTGCGGTTGATGTTCAATTCCAGCTCTGCCGCCGCAAAGCCGCCGCAGGCCACCACAGCGCGGAATACCCTGAGCAGGCGCAGGTCATTGTCGGTGACCGTACCCAGTAATGCTTTCTTGGCCACGCGACTCTCCAGTGTTGGCATTAAGTTTCATAATAACGAACCTTAATGTTGATACATAATGATTTTTACAACTTATAACAGCGCCTACAATAGCCTGCTGAATCCACAGGAAGATACCGCCATGACCAGTCTCCAGAAAATCAAGCCAGCCCTGACCCGCGAAGAGCTGGAGGCGCATTGGATGCCCTATACCGGCAATCGCCAATTCAAGAATGATCCGCGCATGATCGTGGCTGCCGAGGGCGTGCACCTGATCGACGACAAGGGTCGCCGGGTACTGGATGGACTGTCCGGTCTGTGGTGTACCGCTGCCGGGCACAATCGCCGTGAGATTACCGAGGCGGTGCACAAGCAAATGCAAACACTGGACTACTCGCCGGCGTTTCAGTTTGGCCATCCAGGTTCTTTTGAGCTGGCCAACAAGATCAAGGCATTGACCCCCGAGGGTCTGGACTATGTGTTCTATACCAATTCAGGTTCCGAGTGCGCCGACACCTCGCTGAAAATGGCCCGCGCCTACTGGCGCCAGAAGGGACAAGCTACCAAGACCAAGTTGATCGGCCGCGCCAAGGGCTACCACGGGGTGAACTTCGGTGGTATCTCGGTAGGTGGCATTGCCGCCAACCGCAAGATGTTCGGCCAGGGCGTAGACGCCGATCACCTGTCGCACACCCTGTTGGCCGACAATGCCTTCACCCGGGGCATGCCTAATAATGGTTGGCACCTCGCAGATGAGTTGACGGAAATGATAGCCCTGCATGATGCGTCCAATATCGCCGCGGTGATAGTGGAGCCCATGGCTGGTTCGGCGGGGGTGATTCCGCCACCTGCGGGTTACCTGCAACGCTTGCGTGATATCTGCACCGCCAATGATATTTTGCTGATCTTCGACGAAGTGATTACGGCTTTTGGTCGTTGTGGCGGCATGACCGGCGCCGACGTATTCGGTGTGGTGCCGGATATCATGAACGTGGCCAAGCAGCTGACCAATGGGGCTATCCCCATGGGTGCGGTCATAGCCAGCAAGGATATCTACGATACCTTTATGGAGCAGGGCGGCCCGGATTACATGTTGGAATTTCCGCACGGTTACACCTACTCGGCCCACCCGGTGGCCTGTGCCGCCGGTATGGCCGCACTGGATATTCTGGTGCAGGAAAAGTTGCCGCAACGGGTCGCGGAAATGGCCCCGTACTTTGAAGATGCGCTGCACCAGTTAAAGGGCTATGCGCATGTCTCGGATATTCGCAATTTTGGTTTTGCCGGCGCTCTGCAGCTACGTGGCTATGAAGGCGAGCCGGCCAGGCGCCCCTTCGAAGTCGCCCAGCGTATGTGGGAGAAAGGCTTCTATGTGCGCTACGGTGGCGACACCATCCAGTTGGGCTTGCCCTTCGTGATAGAGAAGGACCAGATCGACAGCCTGGTGAGCGCCCTGGGTGAGACTCTGGTGGAGTTAGCCTGAAGCAGTTATTGCTTGCTGCGTGAGTTGCGCCGCGTGCGCATATCTTGCTCAACGCGGCGCGCGCAGTAATGCGCAGACGGGTGGGTACTAACGCCCCAGAATGGAGCGTGCGACCAGCTCGCGCATGATTTCAGACGTGCCGCCGTAGATGCGCTGAATACGCGCGTCCGTGTAGAAGCGCGAGATGGGGTATTCTGCGGTATAGCCGTAGCCGCCGAATAATTGCAGGCAATCGTCGATGGTTTTGCACTGCATTTCGGTGCTGGCGTATTTCAAAATGGCGGCGTCTTCCGAGGACAGCTCGCCGCGGGTATAGGCGTCAGCGCACTTCTCATAAAAAGCGCGGTTGATGGCGATTTCCGTCTTCACATCCGCCAGGGTAAAACGCGTATTCTGGAAGGAGCCTATGGTCTGGCCAAAGGCCTTGCGTTCTTGCACGTAGTCCACAGTGATATCCATGGCACCTTCAGCGGAGGCGACTGCCTGCGCCGCAATGCCCAGGCGCTCTCGCGGCAGCTCGGTCATCATGATGACGAACCCCTTGTTTAACTCGCCCAACAGTGATGCAGCGGGCAGACGCACGTCCTGGAAGAACAGCTCCGCCGTGTCCGACGTGTGCTGGCCAATTTTCTCGATTTTCTTGCCGGTAGAAAAGCCCTCAAGGGACGTATCAACGAGGAACAACGAGGTGCCCTTGGCACCCTTGCCCGGGTCGGTTATGGCGGCGACGATGACGATATCCGCATGCACCCCGTTAGTGATGAATATTTTGGAGCCGTTAAGGATCCACTCGTCACCATCTTGTACCGCATTGGTGCGTATACCCTGAACATCGGAGCCCGCACCCGGCTCGGTCATGGCCAGTGCGCCAACGGCCTCACCAGAGACCATTATTGGCAGCCACTGCTGTTTCTGTTCTTCGGTGCCGAAATGTTCTATATAAGGCGCCACGATATTGCTGTGAATGCCGTAACCCGAGGCTATACCGCCAAAGCCCATGCGTGAGAGTTCTTCGATAATGGTAAAAGTGACCTGCGCGGTGGTGCCGGCGGCGCCGTACTCCTCAGGCATGTCCGGACACAGCAGGCCCGCTGCGCCCAGCGTGTTCCACATTTCGCGAGGTACGATGTGCTGTGCTTCCCACTCTTCAATATGCGGGGATATCTCTTGTTCGAAGGCGCGGTGCGCCATATCTCGAAACAGGGTGAGTTCTTCATTATCCATGCTGGCAATCTCCGGGGGATGAGTTTTGAGGCGGCAATTTTGGCCGATTCTGCGGGCAGATACAATAAACTATATCGACGCCTGGTTACCTCTATCGTTGTGCTGCCCACCCAGCGACAGATAACCCCAACAGGGTGCTGGCCAAGTTCTGTCGTAGTGCTACACTTACGCTCCCAAGAATTCAGCAATTACGGAGAGCGGCCATGCGCGAGTTAACACAATTTTATATTAATGGTGAGTGGGTAGACCCGGTAACGCCGAACAGTCTGGATGTGATCAATCCCGCCAACGAAGAGGTCTGTGCGCAGATTTCAATGGGATCAGAAGACGATGTCAACAAAGCTGTGAGCGCTGCACGTGCGGCCTTCGACAGTTTCAGCCGCACCTCCAGGGCGGAGCGCGTAGAGCTGCTGGAATCCTGCGCAGAGGTCTACCAGAAATACTACAACGATATTGCCGACGCCATCCGCGAAGAAATGGGTGCGCCGCAGGAACTGGCTGCCGGTGCACAGGCATTTTGTGGTCTGGGTCACCTGCAGGAAGCGGCCAAGATTCTGCGTACTTTCGATTTTGAAGAAGATCTGGGCGAAAACCGGGTGTTCAGGGAGCCCATTGGTGTTTGCGGGCTGATCACGCCCTGGAACTGGCCGGTCAACCAGATTTCCTGCAAAGTGGCCCCGGCATTGGCGGTGGGTTGCACCATGGTACTCAAGCCCAGCGAAGTGGCACCACTTTCAGCGTATTTGTTCGCCCAGGTAATGCATGAGGCCGGCGTTCCTGCTGGTGTCTTCAATATGGTGAATGGCGATGGCCCGATCGTAGGCACAGCGCTGTCCAAGCATCCTGAAGTGGATATGATGTCCTTTACCGGTTCTACCCGTGCCGGTTCACTGGTCGCGCAGAATGCCGCGCCCACGGTGAAACGTGTGGCCCAGGAACTGGGTGGTAAATCCCCCAATATTATCCTCGCTGATGCGGACCTTGAGGCTGCGGTCACCCGCGGTGTCATGCATATGTACCAGAATACCGGGCAGTCCTGTAATGCTCCCTCACGCATGCTGGTACCAGCAGATCAACTTGCCGCAGCTGAGGCTATTGCCGCCAAGGTCACTGAATCAGTGGTGGTGGGTGATCCGGCAGTAGAAGGCACAACCATGGGACCGGTGGTCTCCGAGGTGCAGTTCAATAAGATCCAGGGCCTGTTAGAGCAGGGTGTGGCTGAAGGCGCCAAGTTGGTCGCTGGTGGTCCCGGTCGGCCAGAAGGTATCGACAAGGGTTACTTCATTCGTCCCACGATTTTCTCCGAGGCAAACAATGAAATGACAATTGCGCGTGAAGAAATATTTGGGCCTGTGCTGACTATGATTCCTTACACGGATGAAGAAGAAGCCATTCGCATTGCCAACGATACCCCCTACGGTCTTGCCGGTTACGTGCAGAGTGAGGACATCCCCCACGCGCGTGCGGTTGCCAGCAAAATTCGCGCCGGTAATATCCACATCAATGGTGCAGCAGGCGGTTTCGATGTGCCCTTTGGCGGTTTCAAGCAATCGGGTAACGGCCGCGAGTGGGGCCATCATGGCTTTACCGACTTCCTGGAAATCAAAGCAGTGGAAGGTTACGGCGAGTAGCCGTGGCGCGGTTTGTCCTCGCTATCGATCAGGGCACAACGGGTAGTACCGTTGCCCTGATGGATGCCCGCGGCAAATTGCGGGCCAGCATTAATGTAGAGTTCCCCCAGCTTTATCCCCAGCCAGGCTGGGTGGAACATCGCCCGGCTGACATCTGGGCGTCTGTCGGTAAAGCACTGCGCGCGATTCAGCGTAAAAAGATCTGTAAGCCAGGCGAAATAGTGGCGATTGGTATTACCAATCAGCGTGAAACTTCCCTGTTATGGGACCGCCAAAGTGGTGAGCCCCTGAACAATGCCATCGTCTGGCAGTGTCGTCGCACCACCGATTTCTGTGAGTCGTTGCGCTCGGCTGGCCACGAACGAACAGTCAAACGGTTGTCGGGACTGGTTCTCGACCCCTATTTTTCAGCCAGTAAATACCGCTGGTTATTAAACAATACCCCGGGTATTTCCAGGTTGCTCAAAAATGGGCGCGTGGCTGCCGGGACCATAGACAGCTTCCTGATATGGCAACTCACCGGTGGGCAGGTACACGCCACCGATGTGTCCAACGCCTCGCGCACCTCGTTGATGAACCTGAAATCCGCTGACTGGGACGCTCAACTGCTGGACCTGTTTCAGGTGCCGCGAGACATCCTGCCACAGATTGTTCCTTCCAGTGGCGTATTGGGGCATACCCGTGGCGTGCCGGGTTTACCCGATGGTATACCTATATCCGGCGTGGCAGGAGACCAGCAGGCGGCCCTGTTTGGGCAGGCCTGTTTTGGCGTGGGTGATGCCAAGTGCACCTTTGGTACCGGTTCATTTATCCTGATGAATACCGGCTCGGAACGCCTGTTGTCCGAGTCTGGACTGCTGACCACCGTAGCCTGGCAACTGGGCGAGAAGGCCAGGCCGGTGTATGCCCTGGAGGGCGGCGCATTTGTCTGTGGCGCAGCGGTGCAGTGGCTGCGCGATGGCTTGCACATGATCAAGGCGGCGCCGGCGATCGAGCCCCTGGCAAGGCAAGTGCCGGACCATGGCGGTGTGGAATTTGTTCCAGCGCTTACCGGACTAGGTGCACCACATTGGGCGCCCGACGCCCGGGGTACCCTTACCGGGCTCACTCGCGGTACGCAGCGTGGGCACATTGCGCGCGCCACCCTGGACGCAATGGCGCTGCAGAATGCGGATATTCTGCATGCTATGGAAGGCGATCTGGGTAAACGTATGAAGCCGCTGCGTGTCGATGGCGGGGCGGCCGCCAATGACTTGCTGATGCAGATCCAGGCGGATGTTCTGGGTCGCCGCTTGATCCGCCCTGCGGTGATCGAGACTACCGTGGCCGGTGCCTGTTATCTGGCGGGCCTCGGTGTGGGGCTGTGGGAAAGTACTGCGCAGGTCAAGAAAATCTGGCGCGCGCAACGTGAGTTCAAAGTCGAACTGAGTGCCGCCGCTCGGCGCAAACGTCACGCGTCATGGAATGACGCCCTGCGGCGGACCTTGCTGCAAACGTAATGATGCAAGGGTGCGCGCTGCGCACCCTGGGTAACGGATGAGTGCAGTTACTTATCCAGTCCGCCCATCAGCATGTACTTGATTTCCACATAGTCCTCGATGCCGTACTTGGAACCCTCGCGACCTGAACCCGATTCCTTGACCCCGCCGAAGGGCGCCATCTCATTGGAGATGATGCCCTCGTTGATACCGACGATGCCGTACTCCAGCGCTTCAGCGACACGCCAGACACGGCCTATATCGCGGGTGTAAAAGTATGAGGCCAGTCCAAATTCGGTATCGTTGGCCATGGCGATGACTTCCTCCTCGCTGGAAAAACGCGTAACCGGCGCTACCGGGCCGAAGATCTCATTGCGGAAAACAGGCATCTCGGAAGTGACTTCGGTCAATACAGTGGGCTGATAAAAACATCCCCCCAACTCGTGGGTGCCGCCGCCCAGTGCCACCTTGGCACCGGCCGCCACGGATGCCTGGACCAGCGCATCTACGTCCTTAACCGCTCCGGTGTTGACCAGGGGGCCGATGGTGATGCCTTCCTGCATGCCATCACCGACGGTCAGGGCGGCAGTGGCTGCAACCAGCTTTTCCACGAAAGCGTCATACACGCCGTCCTGCACGAACAGGCGATTGGAGCAGACACAGGTCTGTCCCGAATTGCGGTATTTGGAGACCATGGCGCCCTGTACCGCGGCGTCGATGTCGGCATCATCAAAGACGATAAAGGGGGCATTGCCGCCCAGTTCCATGGAGGTCTTCTTCATGGTTGCCGCGCAATCAGCTATCAGCATCTTGCCCACTGGCGTGGAACCAGTGAAGGTCAGTTTGCGCACGATGGGATTGCTGGTGATTTCGTTGCCAATGGCGGCTGTACTGCCGGCCACCACATTGAGCACGCCGGCAGGAACGCCTGCGCGCTCGGCCAGTTCGGCCATGGCAAAGGCGGATAAGGGCGTTGCCGAGGCGGGCTTTATCACTATGCTGCAACCAGCGGCCATCGCCGGAGCGGCCTTGCGCGCGATCATGGCGTTGGGAAAGTTCCAGGGGGTAATGGCGGCGACCACGCCAACCGGCTGCTTGATACACACGATACGTTTGTCTTCGGAGGGACCGGGAATAACGTCG
The DNA here is from genome assembly GCA_024686215.1 of Gammaproteobacteria bacterium. Taxonomy (GTDB): domain Bacteria; phylum Pseudomonadota; class Gammaproteobacteria; order Pseudomonadales; family Halieaceae; genus JAACFI01. The sequence continues at coordinate 13,798 of JAIBDN010000015.1, forward strand.
CCATCGATGCGCTTGGCTTCTTCGCCAAACCATTCTACAAAGGATGCACCGTAGGCGATTTCGCCGCGTGACTCGGCCAGCACCTTGCCCTGTTCGGCGGTCATGATGATTGCCAGGTCTTCCTGATTAGCCATCATCAGGTCGAACCATTTGCGCAGGATTCCGGCGCGCGCCTTTGCCGGACGTTTTTTCCACTCGTCCATACCGCGCTGGGCGGCGCTGATTGCCCGGGATGTTTCTGCGGCGCCGAGCTTGGCAACTTCAATAATCAGTTCGCCGTTGGCCGGGTTGGTAACGGCGAAGGTTTCACCGTTGTCGGCATCGATCCACTGGCCGTCCACATAGGCCTGGTTTTTTAGCAAGCTGGGGTCAGAGAGAGACAGGGTCATGTTGTTATCCTTGAGTAGAGGTTTAAAAACTGGGGTAGTGTAGGGTGCCATTGCCCTCCCTTCAAGATAAAACCGGATGCTTTGACTGATTTATTGGCGACGCTTGCGACTGCTCAGGCCGTGTTTGCGCACCAGGCCGCGAAGTTGGTCGTAACTCAGGCCCAGAGTGCTTGCGGTGAGGCGCTGGTTGTAGGCGTGCTCCGCCAGGGCGCGCTGTACAAGATCTTTCTCTATCGTGTCCATCTGTTTGCTGAAATCTACCGGCGGTGGCGGGGTGACAGGCTCGATTGTATCGCTGCTGGCGGTAACAGGTGCAGGGATGGGTTCGTCCCAGGGCGACTGGAAGGGGTCGACGATTATGTCCTCCACGACTGTGTCAGGGCTATTCCAGCGGAACAGCGAGCGCTCCACGGTGTTCTTCAGTTCGCGCACGTTTCCCGGCCAGTGGTGTTGTTCCAGGGCTGCCTGCGCGGCAGCTGAAAAGCCCGCGAACATCTCCCAGCCGAGTTCTCCGCACAGTTGCACGGCGAAATGCTGGGCCAGCTCCTGGATGTCTTCTGCGCGGTGGCGCAATGCCGGAAGGTGTACAACATCGAAACTGAGGCGGTCCAGCAGGTCATGGCGAAACGTGCCGCGTGCGGCCAGTAGCCGGAGATCGACATTGGTGGCCCCGACAATTCGCACATCTACGCTTAGTGTTTCCTGACCGCCAACCCGTTCGAACTCGCCGTATTCGACCAGGCGCAGTAACTTTTCCTGTAGTCGCACCGACATGGTGCCCAGTTCGTCCAGGAACAGGGTGCCGCCGTCGGCGCGCTCGAAGCGTCCGTAATGGGTGCGTGTGGCGCCGGTAAATGCGCCGGGCTCATGACCGAACAATTCCGATTCCAGCAGGCTTTCAGCCATGGCGGCACAGTTCACCTTAACCAGCGGGGCCTCCCACCGGGGAGACAGGTAGTGCATGCGTTGCGCCGCTAATTCCTTGCCCGTACCGCGTTCCCCCAGAATGAGAATAGGACGGTTGATCTGGGCCAGGTGCGATACCTGGTCCAGGGCATTGGCCAGGGCTGCCGAGTTACCAATAATGCTTTCTGTTTGCTGCATAGGTTAAATATACCTAAAAACTTGGTATTTAAAACCTATATTGTGGCTAAAAATACCTTATTCATGCTGAGGATAAAGTCTAAAAATAGAAATAACCTATATTTATCAATGACCTGCAGTTATTGGCATGATTTCTGATTAGGTAATACTGAGTTTAATGACGCTAGTCCGGGGCCTGCAGCGCCCGGGTAGAAGGAGTACAAGGCATGAAAATTCAGGATCAGCGCCTGGTCATCTACGCCGCAGTGGCATTGCTGTGTGCCGTAGCTGCCATGGGTATTGGCACTGCTGCTGCATGGAGCTTTTTACAGGTACTGGCGGTCATTGAGCTAATGCAGTGGTTTGGCGCGCCAGTGCGTGAGTTTTCTTCAGATTTATCGGCAAAGTAACAGGAGACACAACATGGGCGTATTTTCGCGTATGACAGATATTATCAATTCAAATATTAATTCCATGCTGGACCAGGCGGAGGATCCGCAAAAGATGATTCGCCTGATTATCCAGGAGATGGAAGACACGCTGGTAGAGGTGCGCAGTTCTTCTGCCCGGGTGCTGGCCGAGCGCAAGGCGGCGGCCCGTCGTCTGGAGCAGATGCAGGTGGAGGCCGACAGCTGGGAAGATAAGGCGAAGTTGGCAATCGGCAAGGGCCGGGAAGACCTGGCTCGCGCGGCGCTGCAGGAGAAACGCGCTATCGAGGAAGAGCTTGCTGTGATCAATGGAGAGTTGCAGGCAACGGATGAACATATCGAACAGTTGAATGAAGAGGTGGGCAAGTTGCAACAAAAGCTGAGCGACGCCAAGGCCAAACAAAAGGCGCTGCTCATGCGCTCGCAGACAGTGGAGTCACGCATCAAGGTGAAGCGCCAGATGCAGCGTGAAAAGCTTGACGACGCCTTTCAGCGCTTCGATCACTTCGAGCGACGTATGGATAACCTGGAGGGGCAGTTGGAGGCCATGGATCTGGGTCGGGAAGTTTCACCGGACCTGGCGGCGGAAATAGATGCCCTGCAGGAAGATGAACAGATTAACGGCGAGCTACAGCGACTGAAGGCGGAACTGGAAGGCGCTGAAAAAGTCTAGAATCGCAGGGTCGTGGCATTTGGCTCACCGCTGTAAAGATGGCAGCATGGTCTTTGTATTACGCTCGGCACAAGGAAAGATTTGATGGAAATTTGGAAGTTTTTATTCGTTCCCACTATTTTGTTTCTGGTGATTGTGGCACCCCTGTGGATCACTATGCACTATCGCAGTGTGAACCGTTCCTCGCGCAGTCTGAGTAGCGAGGACAGAGGGTCGATTGAGCACATGCTGGAGACCGTGGATAAATTGACTGACCGCATTGGCACGCTGGAGTCGATACTGGATGTGGATCACCCGGAATGGCGGCAGCAGGTCAACCGCCAGGATCAGGGCAAGGGCAAGGAGTCATTATGAGTAACAAACACCGTAGGCATAGTAATGGCGGCTATCGCCGTCGCAATAAGCAGTTTCATTCACGTAAGAGTGGGGGTTGGGGCATGAATTTGTATCGCAACACCCGCGAGGGCAAGATCGCCGGCGTCGCAGCTGGCCTTGCCGATCACTTTGATGTCGCCCACTGGGTCGTGCGACTGGTGTTGATAGCCGCCTTCTTGTTTACCGGCACCCTGGCGCTGTGGGCGTATCTGGCGGCCTGGATACTGTTGGCACCGCGGCCACTGAGGCGCGGGGAAGACGGCGGCTATTACAGTGAGCCAGAATACGAGGATGTGGCTGTAGAGATGGAATACGATGAGCGCCATCACGATTATCGGCCGCGCAAAGTATTTCGCTATAGCGACAGCAGCAGCGTACGCCTGCGGCGTGCCAGGGAGCGCCTGGACGCTGCCCTGCGCCGGGTAGAAGGTATGGAGTCCTATGTCACCTCCCGGCAGTTTGAGCTGAACAAGGAATTCTCACAGCTTTAGGGCCGCAGCGGCGGCCTTTTCCTGGCGGTATTAATTCGTTATGCTCAGGGCATTAAATCTTTTAATGCAAGGGGCATCATCATGGCCAAAGCTGGCCTGGAGCAGTTGCAGCAAGCAGAGCGGATAGCCGCCTTCGCGCCAGAACTCTACATTCCCCCACCCAGTGCCTGGCTGGCCTTGACCGAGGCGCATCGCGCGGTTGCTGAAATTATCACTCTTAACCTCAGTCGCAGGCGACTGGTGCGGCTGGCCCCTTCCGGGGATGGTCATCCCGTGATGGTGCTTCCGGGGTTCATGGGGGGGGATGGCTATAATGCAGCACTGCGTCGCTTCCTTAGCGGTCTTGATTACTCGGTACACGGCTGGGGCCAGGGGCGTAACCTGGGGCCGCGCGAAGGTGTGCTGGAAGGTTTACGCGAGCGCATAACCTATCTTTCAGAGCGCTACGAGAGCCCGGTGTCTTTGGTGGGGCATAGTCTCGGCGGGATTTTCGCGCGGGAACTGGCGCGTGAATATCCTGAGCGGGTGCGCCAGGTTATCTCCCTGGGAAGCCCTTTCGGTGAGGGTCGCATGACCGGCTCGATACCGGCGCGACTGTTCAGCGCGCTTAACCCGCCCGAAGAACTGCCCATTGACCAGGATGTTTTGCATCATGCGCCGCCCGTGCCAACGACGGCGATATATTCCAAAGGTGACGGCATAGTTAACTGGAAAACCACACTGCAGGCAGATGGTCATGCCAAAAGCCAGAGTATCCAGGTGCGCGGCAGTCACTGTGGCATGACCTTGAACCCTTCTATCTGGTTTCTGATCGCTGAGCGTCTGGCTGTGCCCCATGGGGCCTGGCAACCCTTCGAGCGCCGCAATTGGCGCAATCTGTTTTTCCCTTCCAGCCAACCTTGATACAGGAAAGATTGGAGGCATTTGGTGGTGACGGCGCGCCTTTAGTTTTTGCCCCCGCCAACGGCTATCCGTCGGGCAGCTATCGCCAGTTCCTGGCACCATTACAGCAGTATGTGCAGGTCACCGGGTATCGTCACCGTCCTCTGTGGAGCGACCGGGAGCCGCGGCGGCAATTGCGCTGGTCGCACTTTGCAGATGATCTGATTCACACTGTGGAAGCGGGTTTTAACGAGCCCGTGTGGATGATGGGGCACTCATTGGGTGGGGCGGTATCGATGTTGGCAGCAGCGCGTAGTCCACAGTTATTTCGTGGGCTGATACTGCTGGATCCGGTTTTTATGTCGTCGAGGAAAGCGCTGAAGACTCGAATAGTGCCGCGTGACCGCTTGCCAATGGTGCGCTCTGCACTGCGCCGACCTAACCACTTTAATGATCATCAGGCAGCGTTTGATTTTCATCGTGCCAAGCGCCCTTACTCCGCAATTAATGACGAAGTGCTATGGGATTATGTTAACGCTGGCATGGTGCCGGCTGAGGGTGGCGGGCTGAAGCTGGCTTTTTCCCGGGAGTGGGAGGCGGGGATCTATGCTTCCGTGCCCTGGATCTGGCCCAGCGTGTCGCGGGTGCGATTGCCAACACTGGGATTGCACGGCGAGACCTCCGATCTGTTAACGCCCGCCACTTTGCGGCGCTGGCAACGGCTGCAACCGCATGCGGAGTTGCAAGTCTGCCCCGGCGGTCATCTCTTGCCTATGGAGCAACCGCAGAGCACGGCCGGGTTTGTTATAGACTTTCTGCGCCGGCAGCAGGATCAGGGGGTTAATCCCTAGAGCGAAGTTGATCGTCGATGTTATATTCTTTCTTTGAATGGACCCGGTAGCAAACACTATGGCGCAACCGCTGGCACTACAGCACTCGATGATGGCGACCTTTATCCTGCCGGTGGCGCGGGCCCTGCGTCTGCATGGGGTAGACCCATTGGAGGTTATGGAGGAGTTGGGTATCGATGCGGCGAAAGTGGCAAACCCTGACTGGCGTATCCCCCATACCAGCTTTAATGACTTGATGGCACGCAGTGTGGAATTGTCCGGCGATGAAGCATTCGGCCTGCTGGCCGCAGAGCAATTATTGCCCCAGGTGCTGCATGGCCTGGGCCTGGCCTGGCTGGCCAGCGATACAGTCTTTGATGGGCTGCAGCGTCTGGTACGCTTTGGCAAGTTGGTCAGTACGACTTTAGATATGCAGCTGGTGGAAGACGGTGAGCTGGTGCATATGGATCTGGGCCGGAATGTAGAAGTGGACCACTTTGCCTATGCCAGCCGTGACTATGCGGTGGGTATGGTAACCCGCATGAGCCAGATGACCCTGGGTGAATTCCTGGCACCGGTGGCAATCGCAATAGAGCGCCCGGCCCCCCGGGAACCCGAGCGCTGGGAATATATGTTGTCCAGTCGGGTGATTTTCGCAAGTGCATCGACACGCATCACCTGGTCCCGCGCCGATATCATGGAGCCTCTGGTCACCGGCGATCCCGCACTGGCGCGGGTTAACGATGAGCAGACCCAGGGCTATCTGGACAGTTTTCTGGCGCAAACCACTTCCCGGGAGGTGGTGGATAAAATCGTGGAAAAATTGCCAGATGGTCCGCCCAACCAGCAGCAGATAGCCGACTCCCTGCATGTCAGCAACCGTACCTTGCAGCGCAAGCTGAAGGATGAAGGCACCAGTTTTATGGATCTGTTACAGGACACCCGCTTGCAACTGGCGCGCAAATACCTGCGTCAGCCCAGCCGCTCGGTGGTAGAAACGTCCTATCTACTCGGTTTCTCTGAGCCCAGTACCTTTTCTCGCGCCTTTAAACGCTGGACAGGTATGGCGCCCGCCGACTTTCGCGATCATCCGCCAGAGAGTTAGTTCTTCACCGGAAAATTTGGCGCAGTCAGCCATGCTGCTGGCGTGCCCAGCCATGCCCTGATTTCTCCGCCCACGCTATTCTTTGCGCAAATCCATAGAGGAGCTTGTGTGATGCACAACCCGGTTAGCGTTATTACTGAAAAAGTTATGGGCACGATCAAGGGCATGGTGTATCTGGCCATGCGTGTTTCTTATCGTCGCGGTGCCACGAGTGCGGAGATCTCCGCATTCTTGAACGACTGGGCCCCCGGCGGCACTGACATGTACCACGAGGGTGTTGTTGAGCGCGTACTGCAGGACTTACACCGTGATGGCAAAGTGGACCATGCTGGAGCCCGCTGGTATCCGGTAGGCTTGGCGCATTAGCCGCTATGTCCAGTTACTGTCCACGCTGCGGCTCTGAGCATACCGCCTCACGACGCCAGCTATTTCACTGGCTGATGGAGGGGGATACTACGCCTCTGGGCCCTTTTAATTGGTACGATCAGCGCGCCCCGGGGGCCTGTCCACCGAAGTCCCTGTTCGTCATTATTACCCTGCTGCTCCTGGGTATGACACTGCCACTGGCCGGGTTGTGGATGCTGGGGCACTTTATGGCTTTAGGGTGGCTGGCATTGCTCAGCGTAGTGCTGCTGGCAGCGCTGCTATTTGACGTGCTGGCGACCTACCGTCGCTACAAAGACTGGGGCGGTCAGTGGTTGTGCGGCGACTGCCGCGCAGTGTTCAATGTAGCGGCTGTCCGGCACGATAATTTCGCTTGAATTGATCCAGGCCACTTCCCACCTGACGGTGAAGCACTATAATCCTTGTTGGGGATAACCTGGCAGGAAATTTATTATGGGCAAAATGCTGATCATTGCAGACCAGAAGGGCGTCGGTTATGCCACGCCAAGAGGCCTGGAATTGGCCCGTGGTCTGGGTTATGACATCGACGTGGTAGCCTTCATTTACGCACCCTTGAAGCGCTTGAAGCTGAAAGCGCCGGAGCAGGCGAGTGTTAAAAAACGCTTGCTGGAGGATCGTGAACAAGAGGTCCAGAAGCGCATTGACAAGAACGCCAGAGATGGACAAAACGTCAAGCTTAAGGTGGTGTGGGAAAAAAACATTGATAACTGGGTAAGCCGTCAATGTGCCAGTGGTAAATATCTCGCGGTGATCAAGACCGGTAGCAATACGGACTCCCTGGTACATACCTCTACGGATTGGCAGTTATTGCGTGAGTGTCCCACGGCGGTGCTGCTGGTTGCCGCAAAAAGATGGCACCGTACCCACCCGGTACTGGTCACCCTGGACCTGTCCAGTACCGTTGCCACCAAGCGTAAACTGAATGACAAAGTGCTTGCGCATGGCAAAGCCCTGGCGCAAACGTTGGGCGTAGAATTGGAAATTATCACTGCCATCGAAATACCTACCTTGCTCTCTGATCTGGATCTGGTGGATCCCATCGCGTATGTGCGCGACGCGATGACAGATATACAGCCCCAGATTGACAAGCTGGCGGCGGCGCACGATATTCCGGTCAGCGCCTTTCGCTGTAAACGCGGTCCCGTAGAGAAGGTGATCACCAGTCGCGCGGCTAAAGTCCGAGCGCAAATCGTGGTCATGGGCACGGTGGCCAGATCTGGAGTCACCGCCCGCCTGTTGGGCAACACCGCCGAGAAAGTATTGCGGCATATGAAGACCGACGTGCTGGCAATCAAGCCTTAAGTAGACTTTTTTAATGTAAATATTTGCTATTTTGTAAAATCGTACTATTTTTTAAGAAGCACGTTGCATTCCCTGCACGTGCTGACACGTCCCCTGGCCGATGTTTCTGCCCCGAAGCATACGGCTATTGGCCCGCTATCATCCCATGGTAAGCGGGCTTTTTTGTGCTTTTAAATAGATATATAGAGTAGCTTCTTAAAGTAATTTCTAGCTAACGCGAACGCGCTGTCGCAAATGGTCATGCTGTTGTCGCACCCAGCCATGTAGCAAAACCCCGCGCAACCGTATTCTTACTCCCGTGATCGAGACAAAGACAAACACAGACACAGGAGTCAAGAATATGCACGAACTGGTAATGAGAATTAAAGAGCCTGAGCTGTGTTATGTGTTTGCCGCAAATGCGACTCACCGGGGGCACCCGGAACTGGCGCTACAGGCTCATCGTAGAGCTGTAGACCTGAGGGCAGAAGCGCATGCCACGTCAAATGAGGCAGAGCTGGCGGCGGTTCGCGCGATTTACGCCTACGAGGAAGCCCTGAGCTATAGCAAAGGTAAGCGTATCAGGGCGACCGGCACCTGGCAGTTGGTGAATCGCCACGGGCTGTTGAGCGCTTTGCACCGGCGCCTGGACTCCCGCGGCTTAGATGAAGTTGCTCCGGTACTGAAAGAGCTGGGCATGGAAGATTATAGTTTTGCAGCGGTGCGCGAAGCGCACCCGGATGCCTTCAGCGCGCTAGCGGCTTGAGGGTATCGAAAACGGTTTGCTAGCAAAGTTCCCTACCTTGGCCCGGTCCCCATTAGTACTCGGGGATACAACCGGGCTATTTTTTAGGGCCTTGTGACAGACACACCCATCCAGAATCCCCTGTAGGTATAAATCCCTACTTCGCCCGGCTCTTAGCCGGGCTTTTTTTTGCCCTTACGTCACGCCGTCGTTGCTCGCATCGCGCATGGCTTGACCCAGGTCAGTCCGCTAAGAATTCATCGACCAATAGTTGCCTTCGGGGCTATTGTTTGCCGTCAAAGTAGTTTAGATTGGATCGCTGAATTGCGTGAGAAAAAGCACGCAAGTATCCGTGTTCTATGACATTTCTGTTACAGGGAGCGACATGCCCAACCCTATCAAGACGCGTCTTGCCGATCTTCTTGATCACGATCTCTTCACCCCGCGAGAGTTAAGCTGGCTGTCGTTCAATGCCCGGGTACTGCAGGAGGCCGCGGATAGCTCGGTGCCGGTGATTGAGCGCTTACGCTACCTGGGTATCTTTTCCAACAATTCCGATGAATTCTTTCGCGTCAGGGTCGCCGAGGTGCGGCGCTTGATATCTGTTGCCGGTGGTGCGAACAAGCAGCAATCCAAAGAGTTGCTGGCAGCGATACAAAAACGCGTGAGCGACCTGCAGCGCGAGTTTGATCGCAACTACAAGGAAATTGTGCAGGAGTTGGCCGCCAGGCGCATCTACATGATCAATGAGTTGCAGTTGGATCAGGGGCAGGCAGAGTTCGTGCAGTCCTATTTCGATAGCACCGTGTTGCCGGAGCTGGAACCGATACTGCTGCAGGAGTCCCAGGCAATCCCTGCGCTGAATGATGAATCCCTGTACCTGGCTGTCGATATTAAATCTGCAGACAAATATCACTATGCGGTGGTGGAAGTGCCCACCGATCGCCTGGACCGTTTTGTGGAAATTCCGCGCAGGAAGGGCAAGGCGGGTAAGGTATTCATTGTTCTGGACAATATTATCCGCGCCTGTCTGCCGCAGATCTTTCGCGGGGTTCTCCCGGTGGATTCCGCCGAGGCCTATTGTTTCAAGTTTTCCCGCGACGCCGAACTGGAGATAGATGCCGGTATTCTGCAGAGCCTGATCGACAAAATGGCCACCAGCCTGAAGCAGCGCCGCAAGGCCGATGCCGTGCGCATGGTCTACGATGGAAAAATGCCACAGCGTCTTCTGGACTATATCTGTGCACGCTTCGGTTTCGGCAAATATGACAGCCTTATTGCCGGTGGTCGTTATCACAACTCCAAGGACTTCATGAGCTTTCCCAATGTGGGTCCGAAATACCTGGAGTTTAAGCCGCTGCCGCCGATTCGGGTAGCGCGCCTGGATGAGCCGGGCAGTATCTTCGATGCCATTCGCGAACGTGATGTATTCCTGTATTACCCCTACCACCCGTTTGACTACGTGATCGACTTTCTCAAGACCGCGGCACTGGATCCTGATGTTACGGCGATTAAAATTTGCCTGTACCGGGTGGCCAAGAACTCCCGGGTCATCGATGCCCTGGTTAACGCGGTTGATAATGGCAAGCGCGTACTGGCGGTCGTAGAGCTTGCCGCTCGCTTTGACGAAGAGGCCAATATTAACTGGGCACAGCGGCTTACCGAAAATGGGATTCGCGTGATCTTTGGTATTCCCGGTCTGAAGGTGCATAGCAAGCTCATTCTCGTCGAGCGCAGGGAGGGCAGTGCCACCCGGTTCTACAGCCATATTGGCACCGGAAATTTCAATGAAAAGACCGCAAGGGTGTATACCGATTTTACCTTGATTACCTATGACCAGAATGTGGGTAGGGATGTATTCAACGTTTTTGACTTCCTGCAGTACACCTACAGGCGACCGGATTATCGCTTGCTGCTGGTGTCGCCTCACAGCTCCCGCTCTGGACTGCTGGAACTTATAGATCAGGAAATTGCTAATGCCCAGGGGGGCTATCGCGCCTCGATGACCTTGAAGTGCAATAACCTGGTGGACAAGGAGTTGGTTACCAAGCTTTACGAGGCGAGTGAAAGCGGGGTGGAAATCCGTTTGATCATTCGCGGCATGTGCTCGCTGCTGCCCGGCGTAAAAGGTATTTCCGAAAATATTCAGGCGATCAGTATTGTGGATCGCTACCTGGAACATCCCCGCGCCTACGTGTTCTATAACCGCGGTAATCCGCGCTATCTCATAGGTTCTGCCGACCTGATGACGCGCAATCTGGATTATCGCGTGGAGGTGCTGTGCCCAATTTTTGACGAGAAGGCTCAGCGCCTCATTCAGGATGTGCTGGATCAGCAGTGGCACGACAATGTCAAAGCGCGGGTACTGGACCAAAACCAGCTGAATCACTATGTTGATACTAAAAAGAAAGTGGCGCGTATTCGTTCGCAGGAGAGTATTCACCGTTACCTGTCGAGCGGTAAGTTACCGCGTTACCCCAAGTCTCGTATGAATATCCCTGCCAAGCGGCGACGTAAATTGCAGTGAATTCTGGTTGTTTCCAGGTGTAGCTACGGTAGACTCTTGCGTTCACTCAATTCAAGGGAAAGTACATGTTAGCCTATGTCACTGTTGGTACTGCCGACATCGAGAAAGCCAAGGCCTTCTATTCTGAACTGTTCGCCGATCTCGGCGGTAAACTGGTGATGGACCTGGGTCGCCTGGCGGCTTTTGGCACCGACGCGGGTGGAGCGATGTTTGCTGTATGCACCCCCTTTAACGAAGGTGACGCCCAGCCCGGAAACGGCAATATGGTCGCTATTCCTGGTGGGTCACGAGAAATGGTCGATAAGCTGTATGCCAAGGCGCTTGCGCTGGGTGGTGCCGACGAGGGTGCTCCCGGTGAGCGCATGGACGGTTTTTATGGTGGCTATTTCAGAGACCTCGATGGCAATAAAATGTGCTTCTGTCACTTTGGCTAAAAGCGGTTGTTCATCACAGTCTAATAATCGGCGTGGCAGGCGTTAGCGGGCAGGCGACAATGTTTTCTGCTATCTCTGCCAACTGAATGGCGCGCTGTATTTGCTAAAGCTGTTGAGCTTATAGATAAACAGGTACTTAGACCTCAGGGATTATAACCATGGCAGGTAGCAGCTTACTGGTGTTACTGGACGATATCGCCGCAGTGCTTGACGACGTGGCGATGATGACCAAGGTGGCCGCAAAGAAAACTGCCGGTGTACTGGGCGATGACCTGGCGGTCAACGCAGAAAAAGTAACCGGTGTGCGCGCAGATCGTGAGCTGCCGGTGGTGTGGGCGGTTGCCAAGGGCTCGATGCGTAATAAGTGCATTCTGGTGCCCGCGGCGCTGATTATTTCACTGGTGGCGCCCTGGTTGATTACACCCTTGCTCATAATGGGTGGATTGTACTTGTGCTTCGAGGGCTTTGAGAAGGTGGCCCACAAGTTCCTGCACAGCGCGGCGGAAGATGAAGCCCATCACGAAGACCTGGTAGAGCACCTGGCCGATCCCTCTGTCGACCTGGTGGCCTACGAAAAAGACAAGATCAAGGGGGCTGTGCGCACCGATTTCATATTGTCCGCAGAAATCATTGTGCTAACACTCGGCGTCGTTGCCGAGATGTCCTTTACTACCCAGGTACTGGTGGTTGCCGGTATAGCCTTTATCATGACAGTCGGTGTCTATGGCCTGGTGGCGGGTATTGTGAAACTGGATGACGCGGGCTTGTACCTGATGCAGCGTGAGGGGGAGGGTGCCTGGGTCAAATGCCAGCATTGGTTCGGTCAGCGCTTACTGGACTTCGCTCCCTGGTTAATGAAAGCCCTTGCCTTTGTCGGCACGGTGGCAATGTTTATGGTGGGTGGCGGTATTCTGATACACGGCATTCACATGCTGGATGTGTGGATCAAGAGCCTGACCCAGCTAGTGGGGGGTATCAGTTCTGTCGGCCCGGTATTAGCGGCCTTGACGCCCACCCTCGCAGGCATCGTTGTGGGTATGCTGGCAGGCGCAATGGTGCTGGGGGCGGTGACACTGTGGCAGCGTCTGCGAGCCGCCTGATGGGCATGCCCACCACACTATTTCAATAGCGAGCCAAGAATTCCGCGGAACAGTTTCCTGCCCACGCTGCTGCCTGCCGCGCGGGCCATGCTCTTCATGAACGCTTCTCCAGCACTCTCGCGTGTCCTTTTACGGCCTTTACTGCTGGGTTTCTCTGCCGCGGTTGCGCGTTTTTCCAGCTCAGCCTCTTCCTGCTGTTTCAGGCGTGCGGCGGTGCGCTCCAGCAAAATCTCATGGGCGGAGCGGGGATCGTAAGCCTTGGCGTAGCGTTTCTGGTTGATATCTGATGCCAACAAGGCCTGGCGTTCTGCCATGGTGGCTTTGCCCATGCGTGATTGCGGCGGGCGTACCAGTACCCGTTCTACTTTAGAGGGGATGCCCTTGTCCTGCAGAGTGGACACCAGGGCTTCGCCGACGCCTAATTCGGTAATGGCTTTGAAGGTATCAACACTCGGGTTGGTGCGGAAAGATTGCGCGGCTACTTTCACCACTTTTTGTTCTTTGGGGGTGTAAGCGCGCAGTGCGTGCTGCACGCGGTTGCCCAGTTGCGCGAGTACCGCGTCGGGGATATCGCCGGGACTTTGGGAAATAAAATATACGCCTACACCCTTGGAGCGAATCAGGCGCACGACTTGTTCGATCTTCTCCAGCAGTGCCTTGGGTGCATCCCTGAAAAGCAGGTGGGCCTCGTCAAAGAAAAACACCATTACCGGTTGCTCCGGGTCACCCAGTTCCGGCAGGTTTTCGAACAGCTCTGAAAGCAGCCACAGTAGGAAAGTTGAATAGACCCTGGGGCTCATAATGAGTTTATCAGCAGCCAGGATGTTGATGACGCCGCGGCCATCGCGTGAGCGTTGCATGAAATCTTCTAATTGCAGGGCTGGCTCGCCGAAAAAGTGCTTGCCGCCTTCGCGCTCTAACATCAGCAGGCGGCGTAGAATGGCATTGACCGACGCTTTGGCAACGCCAAAGCCGGCGCCCAGTTCCTTGCTGTGATTGCCCAGATATTCCAGGGTCGTGCGCAAGTCAGCCAGATCGACCAGCAGCATGCCCTCATTGTCGGCGAATTCGAATACCAGGGTGATCACGCTTTCCTGGGTTTCGTTCAGGTCCAGAAGCCGCGAGAGCAGTTGGGGTCCCATTTCCGAGACGGTGGAGCGTATCGGTGTGCCTTTTTTTCCGAACAAATCCCAGAAAGCCACGGGGTAGGCCTGTTGCCGGTAGTTATCGATGCCAATAGACGCTACCCGCTCATCGACTTTAGGGTGGGGCTTGCCCGGCTGGCTCATTCCGGAAATATCGCCTTTTACATCGGCCAGGAATACTGGAATACCCAGGTCTGAAAAGCCTTCCGCCAGACATTGCAGGGTGACAGTCTTACCCGTGCCAGTGGCTCCGGCAACCAGGCCATGGCGATTGGCGTAGCGGGGGTTGAGAAATACCTGGCCCGTTGGGCAGCCGCCAATGAGAATACCTTCAGTCATAATTTAGCGTTCCTGTGTCTTTGGAATCGTTACAGATACTGTGCAGCGCTATAGTGAAGCGCAGGCGGGCGCATGTGTCACGCTTTAATCAGCCTACGACCAATATTTGACTGGCGGATTTTTCCAGCGCGGCGTCCAGTAGGTCGGGGGGAATGTTACGTACGTTGTCGTGGGTGAGGAGTAGCAAATCGTAGGGTGAGTGCTGTATCAGTGCAATGATGCCCAGGGCATCGCAGGCCACGTGGGATTGTATGCGCACCTGATGTCCCAGGTGGTAAAGCCTTTGCAACTGCTCCGGCAGCGGTGCGTGCTGGCACAGGATATAGCTGTCGCCGGCCAGACCGGCTCGCAGCAAGATAGCGGCAGTGTCGAGTAGCCGGCTGTCCAGCGCCGGATCCGCCAGTACGATACCCAGTCGCTTGATGTAGTGGGTGGCTTTAACCCTCTCCCTTTCCGGGGTATGCCAGCGCGGTCGCGCGGGAAAGAAAATATCCTGATGGCCATTCCGCTCCAATACGGTGTGCCAGCGGCTGCCGCTGGCATCTTCGAAACTCAAGGGGACCCGCTCACGTTGGGTTAGTTCATGCAGTAGTTTGCGCGTATTGCTCCCCACCTGGCTGTGACGCATGCTGAGGTGATCGCGCAGCAGGCTGCGTTCGCGAGCGCCGCTAAGGGTGATTTCCGTAGTAAACGGCAGATCAGCGACGCGTTGCAGGCGTAGATCCTCCAGCAGCAGCCCGAGCAGGCCGCGATCCAGTAGCTGTGCGATACGCACCACGGTTTCCAGCGTAGTACTGTTTATCCCGTGTAAATCGATGGGCACAAGGATGGTTGGCACATGGTCAGCCATGATCCTGGTCCCGGGTTTTATCTTGTTCACTTGCAGAAAAATGTTTTGCCAGCGCTTGCAACTCCGCAATACGCGCCATCACCCGTTCGTCTATGGACGCCGCTGTGTAGCCGGTGAGCAACTCCAGTGCTGTATCGACATTGCCGGCACTGTAGACATGAAACTGTCCGGCAGCGCTTGCATCAAGGACATCCTGGCGCAGCATAAGGTGCACTTCGTTAGCCGCCGGAATGACCACGCCCTGCGTTCCACTGAGACCACGTGCCTTGCAAATATCGAAAAAGCCCTCGATTTTTTCATTGACCCCACCAATTGCCTGTACCTGGCCTTGTTGGTTGAGAGAGCCGGTTATCGCGAGATCCTGTCGCAATGGGATGTCCGCCAGTGCGGAGATGAGTACGATGAGTTCGGCAACAGAAGCGCTGTCGCCCTCAATACCGCCATAGGATTGCTCGAATACCAGGCTTGCTGACAGCGGTAAAGGCTGATCGCGGGCGTAACGGTTGGCCAGCAGTGCACTGATGATCATCACCGCCTTGGAGTGGATTTTACCTCCCAGGTCTACCTCGCGTTCTATGTCCAGTACCTTGCCCTGGCCCAGGCGGGCAGTTGCCGTGATGCGCGTCGGCCGGCCAAAGGCGTAGTCACCCAGCAGGTATACCGCCAGGCCATTGACCTGACCGCTTACGCTACCGGTGGTGTCGACCAGCATAATGTCGCGCAGTATGCCTTCATGTGATTTCTCGCGAAACTGATCCAGTCTGTGCACAGCCGCCTGTGCCGCGGCGCTGACATGTTCGGCGCAGATATGGGGAGCGCCAGCCTGCCGTGCTTTGAAATCACTTTCGGTTAGCAGGTTGCCCAGTCGCCCCTGATGCAGGCTGAGTTTCTCGCTGTCCTCCATGCGCCGCGCGGCGTATTCAATCACCCGGGCAACGCCGCTGCTGTCCAGCGGCAATAATTTCTCGCGCTGCTGCAGGGTTTTGATCATTCTGGCGAACAGTAGCGTGCTATCGGCCGATCGCGGTACGTCTTCCGACATGTCTGCGGCCACTTTGAACAGGCTGGCGAACTCGGGATCGTACTGCTGCAAAATATAGTAAATGTAGCGGTCGCCTATGAGTACTACCTTAATGTCCAGGGGTATTGGCTCCGGTTGCAACTGTACGGTACTGACGAAGCTGAACATCTGTTCCAGTGACTGGATGCGCACTTTCTGTGCCTTAAGTGCACGTTTCAGTGCGATCCATGCGTAGGGGCTGGTCAGTAGTTTGTCTGCTTCCAGGATAAGGTAGCCGCCATTGGCCCGGTGCAGGGCGCCGGGCTTTATCAGGGTAAAGTCGGTGACCAGCGTGCCCATTTGTGACACATGCTCGACCCGTCCAATTAGATCGGTAAAACCGAGACTGTCTTCTTGCACCACGGGCGCTGAAGGCAGGTTCTGGTTATCCACCAGCACGTTGACGCTGTACTGCGGGAATTCACGTACGCGCTGTTTCAGGTTTTCAGGAATTGCCGACTCTTCGCTGGGCTGGGTAAAGCTTTCCGCTTCTTCCATCACGTCGCGATGTACCGCGTCCAGATAAGCGCTGATTTGCGGATGTTCCGGGTACTGGTCTTTCAATTCCTGCATCACCGGATCAATGGCCAGCTGACTGAACTCCTGGTTGAGAGACTTGAACATCTCGCGGGTGTCTTTTTTCCAGCCGGGAAGTTGCCTTACCACGACCTTCAGTTCTTCCTTGAGCCCTTCGATGACTTCCATCACAGCCGCTTTGTCTTCTTCTGGCTGGGCTTCGAAATCCTGAGGGGTTATTACCTCGCCATCTTTCATCGGTGCGAGGGTATAACCCGACGGCGTTTGGATCATGGCAACGCTTTCACTGTTGGCTTTTTCAGCGAGGGTTTGAAACGCCTCTTTTTCACGGCTCTGATATCGCTCACTCAGCTCCTGTACCCGCGCCTGGTACTCGTCGCTCTGGAAGGTGGCAGGGAGTGCGCCAAGTAAATCTTCCACCAGATGCGCCATGTCGCTGCGTAATTGCGCTCCCTTGCCGCGTGGCAGTCGCAGGGCGATGGGGCGATCCGGGGATTCAAAGTTATTGACGTAACACCAGTCAGATACTTCGCTCAGGGGTGCGGCGGTAGCCACATCCAACTGGCTGGCCAGTAAATCGCGCTTGCCCACCCCGGGGCTGCCGAGCAGGAAGATGTTGTAGCCATCGTGTGGGATTTGCAGCCCGAAGGACAAAGCTTCTGCTGCCCGGTCCTGTCCCAGGTGTTCGTCCAGTGGCTGCAGCTCATCAGTAGTGGCAAAACTCAGCTGCTGCGGGTCACAGTGACGGTAGAGTCGGGACTGTGGGAGTGCCGCTCGTTCAGGAGCGGCCTGCAGGGCCGGGGTGTTTTTAGTCATACGCAAGTTCACTCTTATTTGTCTGGCACTGGCAAGCATAGACCAGTCTGTGCGCGCACACGTTGTGCCGGATCAAGAAATATGGCGCCTGCTCGCATTGGCAGGGCGCCTTGCGGGTTGACCTGTCGTGTTTTCAATCGGGTCGAAAAGTAGACAGATGGTGCCAGCGCACGTCCGCACCGATGATGGTGACGTAAGCATCACACGACAGGAGATGAAACATGACAAACGCAAGAGCGATCGAATACCGCATTACCCGTCAGTTGCTGCAACGCCAGCATGCGGCGGGTGACCAGGGCACACGCTACGGCAAGTGGGTGGAGAGGGCTATCAGCGTGGCGGCCGTCACCGCAGGGTTATTCGTCGTGGGTAGCTACCTGCAGGAGTTATTGTGGGCGTTGCTCGCGGGCGGCGCAATTGTGTCCATGGGTTATTCCAATAAAAACCAATAAAAACATGTGTTTATAAACCTTATATGAAGTAATAAGAGAGGGTAAGACATGTGCTGGCAGGTCTTGTTTAGAGTGCTTTTACTGGGCCGCAGGGGCGATAGCTTGTAGCATCGGCTAAGCTCTTATGGTTTGCAGGTGCAAGATGGATAACCCGATTATTACCCTGTCGCTAGCGCAGTTGGCCCTGGCCTTTGTGCCGGTAGGCATTACCCTTGTAATACTGTTTCGCTGGTCTTTTGCCACCGCTAATGCGGTGTACGCCCTGGGGCGCATGCTGGTGCAACTGTTGCTCATTGGTTATGTGCTGGCCTGGATATTCGGCGCCCAGAACGGTTTGCTGATTCTACTGGCGCTGGCAATTATGCTGGTGGCTTCCAGCTGGATTGCTATGGGCACGGTAAAGGCCCACCGGCGTATGTTGCTGGTGACATCCTTAACCGCAATCTCTATCGGGGGCGGCCTGACCCTGTTACTGATCACCCAGGTGGTGCTGCAAATGCAGCCCTGGTATTTGCCCCGCTATATGATTCCTTTGGCGGGCATGGTGTTCGCCAATGCCATGACCGCGGTCAGTCTGGCTGCCGAGCGACTATACGCCGAGCTGGAACACACACCGAACTGGGAGAAAGCCAGGTTGGCCGCTTACCAGGCAGCCATGATTCCGGTTATCAATTCATTGTTTGCGGTGGGGTTGGTGTCTATTCCCGGTATGATGACCGGGCAGATACTGTCAGGGGTGTCGCCGTTGATCGCCGCTCGTTACCAGATCATGGTCATGTGTATGATCTTTGCTTCGGCGGGTATTTCTACGGCTATTTTCCTGACACTGTGTCGCGGCAAGTTGCAGAATCGTAGCCTGGTCTAGCCAAGGCCGCGCTCGCGATTAACCTCCTGTTCCCAATCAGCCTTGCGCGGCATAGCGGCGCTGTCATTGAACATCGCTGGATAATGTTCACGGAACACCGCCGACATTTCGTCGAAGGGCAGGTCCAGGTGTTCGCCCCGATCGTTCACGTACTCCATGTGCTTGTTACCCGCAATATCAAACTCGTGATACAGGCTGTCTTCACGGCCATTGAACTCCAGTGGGAGCAGCTCAAACTTGGTGCACAATTCGATATTGAAGGCCGGGGTGGCTTTTACCCATTTGTCCTCGAGGTAGATAGCGGTGTATCCGTGGAAGTAAAAGATATCCGTTTTCATAGCGCTGCGCAGACGCTCGGTAGACAGGTGGTTGCGCACATCAGCAAAACCCACGCGGGCTGGAATCCCCACAGCGCGGCACAGGGCTGCCAGTAAAATCGCCTTGGTAACGCACCAGCCCTCACGCGCTGCCAGGGTGCTGCTGGCCAGAAAGGCGTGTGGATCCGGGGTGAGGCAATAGGGATTGTAGCGAACGTCATCGCGTACCCAGTAATACAAGGCGACCGCTTTTTCCAGATCGTCGACACCAGGGCCCGCGATGGTTTGCGCAAGCCGCACGATGTCGGGGTGTTCTGAGTCGATAAACTGGCTGGCCTGCAGGTATTCAGCCGCTGCTGTGGGCGTAATCATGAGAATATCCTCGTGCTGCTAGTGTCGTGATTATATTGATTCAACGCAACAAAAGGCCAGCAACTGTTTTCCTGATTGTCCTATACTGTAAGTATGAAAGGTGAGCGATTGATGTCTCCGTGGGTCTGCGCTGTGTTGCTGCTGTGTGCTGTGCTGGGCAGTGCCCTGGTGCGCGCGGATGCCTGGATAATTGATGTGGAGGGCGCCATTGGTCCGGCCACCGCGGATCATATGATCCGTGGTCTGGAGCAGGCCCAGGATGCGGGCGCGGAGTTGGTGATACTGCGCATTGATACCCCTGGTGGGCTCGATAGCGCCATGCGTGAAATGATCAAGTCAGTGCTGGCGGCCAAGGTTCCGGTAGTGGGCTATGTCTCACCCTCCGGGGCGCGAGCGGCCAGTGCAGGAACGTATTTATTGTATGCCACCCACATTGCCGTCATGGCGCCAGGCACCAACCTGGGGGCTGCCACGCCGGTACAGATAGGTGCCC
This sequence comes from Gammaproteobacteria bacterium, assembly GCA_024686215.1. Classification (GTDB taxonomy): domain Bacteria; phylum Pseudomonadota; class Gammaproteobacteria; order Pseudomonadales; family Halieaceae; genus JAACFI01. The sequence continues at coordinate 33,792 of JAIBDN010000015.1, forward strand.
CGAGTTTGCCCGGCAGCGCGGATAAAACCCCCGCGGGCGAGGAGGGTGCAGACAGTTCTCCGGCGACGCCAATGGAGCGCAAGATTGTCAATGATGCGACGGCCTATATAGAGAGCCTGGCGCAGTTGCGTGGACGCAATATCGAGTGGGCCAGAAAAGCGGTGCGCGAGGGCGCCAGCCTATCTGCGGAGGATGCACTGGCGGACAATGTTATCGACCTGATCGCCGAATCAGCGCAACAATTGCTGACGCTGGTTGATGGCCGGGAGGTAACGGTGGGTGCCGGCACGGTTCGCCTGGACAGCGCAGAGCTTGCCCTTTATCAGCACCCGGTGGACTGGCGCAGTGAGTTTCTGGCAGTCATCACTAACCCCAATATTGCCTACATATTGATGCTGGTAGGTATCTACGGTTTGATTATTGAATTCTACAATCCCGGCTTCGGGCTGCCCGGGGTGCTCGGTGGTCTGTGCCTGTTGGTGGCCTTGTATGCGTTCCAGGTACTGCCCATCAGTTATGCCGGGTTGGGCCTGATATTGCTGGGTATTGCTTTGATGACGGCCGAGGCCTTTGCGCCCAGTTTCGGGGTTCTCGGTCTGGGGGGGGTGGCCGCATTCGTGGTGGGGTCTATCATGCTGATGGACACAGACTTGCCGGGCTACCAGATCGCGATGCCGATGATAGCCGCTTTCGCCCTGTTCAGTGTGGCCGTACTGGTATTTGCCATGGGTATGATAATCAGGGCACGCCGCAGTGCGCTGGTAACAGGCTTGGATCATTTGTTTGGCTCCCAGGCTACGGTTGAATCTACCGATAGTGATGTTGCCTGGGTGCGACTGGACGGAGAATTGTGGGAAACGTCCTGTGCACACCCATTGGCTGTAGGTGACGCTGTGACGGTAAAGTCTATTGATGGCCTGACCTTGCAAGTGACCAGAAATGAAGAGGGAGTAGAGTAATGTTTGATATTCAATATTTCGGCATGGTGATTTTATTCCTGCTTATCGCCCTGGCGGTGTCCACGTTCCGGGTGCTGCGGGAGTATGATCGCGGCGTGATATTCATGCTGGGTCGCTTTTACAAAGTAAAGGGTCCGGGCCTGATCATCGTTATTCCGGTACTGCAGCAGATGGTGCGAGTTGACTTACGTACAGTGGTCATGGATGTGCCCACTCAGGATGTAATTTCCCGGGACAACGTATCAGTCCAGGTCAATGCGGTTATTTACTTTCGGGTAGTAGACCCAGAGCGGGCTATCATTCAGGTGGAAAACTTTCTGGAAGCGACCAGTCAGTTATCACAGACGACGTTGCGTTCAGTACTCGGGCAGCACGAATTGGACGACATGCTGGCAGAGAGGGAGCAACTCAATGCCGACGTGCAAAAGATCCTGGACAAGCAAACAGCGGCGTGGGGCATCAAGGTCGCCAATGTCGAGATCAAGCACGTGGACCTCAACGAAACCATGGTACGAGCCCTGGCCAAACAGGCTGAAGCTGAGCGCGAACGGCGCGCCAAGGTGATTCATGCTATCGGCGAGGCAGAAGCGGCAGAAAAGCTGGCTGAAGCAGCCAGAGTACTGTCACAGCAGGATCAGGCGATACAGTTACGCTATCTGCAGACCCTGGTGGAAATAGCCGGGGACAAAAGCTCCACCATAGTCTTTCCCATTCCGGTGGATATCCTGAGTAAATTCAACTCCTAGCCTGAAGGCTGGCGTAGCAGTTCGCTGATCAGCGCCCTGCAAGCATAGCCGATACCGCCGGCAACAGGTGATTGGCTGTCAAATGTCGCTTCCGGTCATGCTGCTGTCGCCCGGGGCAATGGTTCGTCTGCTCCCCAAAAGTGACAATAGTCACTCTTTTGAGGAGGAAGCGCATGGCTACCATTATCGCGAATTTGATGTTTTGCACCATCGGCGGATATGTTCTCGCGCTGGTATTCTTTAGCCCGGGCGGTCCGCTGGTTGGCGCGGCACAGGGTTTCCTGGTTGGCGCTTTCGTCGCCTGGGGCAGCTTCAAGGTGCAGCAAGCTAGGCCGAAAGTCAGCCCTGTCAAAGTAAAACACCATTGGTACGGCATAGGTGCTGCGACTCCGGTACCGCAAGCCAGCCTGTAGACAGCATATTCGAAGGTTTAATAAAACCGGCGCAACTGCTAGAACGTTTGCCATTTCGACGGCTTGCGGTCATTGTCTGCTGCAAGGCATTGGATAGGTTGACAGCCTGGCGGTTCTCGCCAGGTTTTTTGCATCAGGTATCAAGTTATGGCTGTAGCAGGGCGGGAAGATGTGTTGGCACACATCGATCATTGGCTGGACGAGGTGGTGATTGGACTGAACCTTTGTCCTTTCGCCGGTTCGCCGCATAAAGCCGGTCGCGTGCGCAAGGTGGTTTGTGATTCCACTGATGAGGCATCTGTTGCTGCAGCTCTGGTGCAGGAGCTGCATCTTCTGCAGGCATCATCCACCAGTGAGCTTGAAACAACCCTGGTGGTAGCCCCGCATTGTTTTGCAGATTTTCTCGACTATAACGAGTTTCTGGGTGTTGTTGATGACCTGATCGAACAGTGTGGTTGGCAGGGTGTTTTCCAGGTGGCCAGTTTTCATCCCGACTACCAATTTGCAGGTACCTGCGAGGGGGATGATGAAAACCTGACCAATAGCGCGCCCTATCCGATATTCCATTTGCTGCGCGAGGAATCCTTAAGCAAGGCTGTAGATAGTTATCCGGCAGTTGCCCAGATCCCCGAAACCAATATGAAAACAATTCGTGGCTTAACCTCAGAGCAAAAAAAACAGCTGTTCTATTACCTGGCGCGCTTCTAGCCGTTACGCAGCGTCTGCTATAGGTAGGTCGAATTCAAAGCAGGTACCTTCGTTCAGTATGCTGGAAACGCTTATCCGACTGCCATGCAAATCCAGGATACGTTTAACGATCGCCAGCCCCAGGCCAGTAGAATTATTTTGCGAGTGGTGATTGTCATTGCTGCAATAAAAACGCTGGAAAATATTGTTTATCTGTTCCTCGGGTATGCCGCACCCGGTATCGGCGACCTTTACCGCGATCACCTGAGGGCCACTCTCGATTTCCAATGAAATTATTCCGCTATTGGGCGTGTAGTCAAGCGCGTTGCGGATCAGATTTTCCAGTACCCGCTGTACCAGGGCGATATCTGCGTGTACCAGTGCGCTCGCTGGTTTGTCTGGCAACTGCAGTTCTATGTCGCGTCGCTGTGCCTCTAGCTGAAATTCCTGCACGACATCGTTTAACAGTTCTGCCAGAGAAAAGGTTTCCAGTGAGAGAGGCATGCTGCCTGAATCGAGCTTGGAAAGTTCAAACAAGTCACCAATTAGTGTGTTCAGCCGCTGGGTGTGTTTGCGCGTAATCTGCAAGTAATGCTCACGCTGGGTTGCGTCCAACTCATTATTTTTCAGCAAAAGGGTGTCAACATACCCATGCATGCTCGCCAGTGGTGTGCGCAGGTCATGGGAGACGTTGCTGATGAGCTCTCTGCGCAGACGATCATTTTCCTGTAGCGCTCGAAACTGCTCCTGGATTTTTTCTGCCATGGCGGAAAATGTTTGTTCAAGTTGGCTGAGCTCATCACCATTACCAACAAAGCTCACATCGGCGTTGCTACCCTGGATAACAGGCGTTGAAGATTCGAAGCCTGATGTGGAAAACGCTTGAACCCTGTTTGTTAGTTGGCGTAAGCGGCGGGTAAGCAAGCCGAATACCAGCAGTCCCGCTAGAAAGCCACCTACCACCAGCGCCACAATGGCGCCCATACTGGTAGTGCCCACGTAGCTGCTGCGAATACTGCCCGCCAGCGCATCATATTGCTGGCCACCCAGTACAACATAGAGGTAGCCCTGTATTTGATCACCGTTAAGTACTGGCGCCGCTGAGAACACCTTGTCGCGCGCCGGGTTGCGCGGGTCCGTTCCGTGCAGCGGCAGCCGGGCGTCGCCTGCTATCAGCGCGCGTATCGGAGTAAGGTCTACCTGCTCCATGACATCAGTGCCAGCGGGTAATCCGTGTCCAAGGATAGTGCCCGTAGCATCCAGTAAATACACTTCAACCGAAGGGTTAATAACCATGGCTCGGTTAGCCAGGCGTTCCAGCTCAGCGACATTCACCTCACCGCTATCGATCAGGCTAGTCTGCTGAGTCACGTACATCGCTATCGAGCCATTGAGGCGCTGGGTGAGTTCCTGGTGATATTGCTGAGTGCTCCATTGTTCCAGTAAAAAGAAGCCTCCGCCCACTGTGAGCATTATCAATAGCAACGCCAGAGACAGCCGGGTATAGAGTGAATTCATACGTTAGCTGCTGCCACGACCGGAGTTTCCAATTTATAGCCTACACCCCAGACCGTCACTATATACCGGGGTTGGTTGCAGTCGGGCTCGATTTTCCCACGTAACCGATTGATGTGTGAATTGACCGTATGTTCGTAACCCTCGTGGCCGAAGCCCCATACAGAATCCAGTAGCTGTGCCCTGTTGAATACGCGTCCGGGGTGCTTTGCGAAATGTAGAAGAAGATCAAATTCCCGGGCAGTCAGATCCACACTTGCCTGATCAATCCGCACTTCACGGCTTGAAGAGTTGATTTGCAACGCACCGACGCAAACGGAGGTGTCCTCGGGCTGATGCTTGCGTGTCATGGCATCGATACGGCGGAAAAGGGCTTTGATGCGGGCGAGTAACTCTCCGATGCTAAAGGGTTTTACCAGATAATCGTCGGCCCCCAATTCCAGGCCCAGTACCCGGTCGAGTTCTGATGACTTTGAGGTGAGCATGAGAATGGGTACGTAATTTTTCTCAGTCCTTAGGGCTCGGCAGATGCTCAGTCCGTCAGGTCCGGGGAGCCGTATGTCCAGCAACACCAGGTCCCACTCCCTGGCAAAGGCATGACGCATACCCTCATGGCCGTCTCTGGCCACGGTTACAGCGAAGCCCTCATCTCTTAAATGCAGGGCGATCAAGTCGGCGATGTCTGGTTCGTCTTCCACCACCAGGATATTGCGTTGTTTCAATGCAGTGTCTCCAGTTGTTGCGAGTTTAGAACGCAACTATCACAAAACTATCCCGACACGATGATGTTTTTTTTAGAATTCGTGCCTGGCGGCCCAGAGTCAAGAGGTCGCCAGGCACGCGGTGTTCAAGGCTCGGAGCGACCCGGCCCCAGTAAGGGGCAGGAGAAATAGGTATCCTGATCATCCATCTCGCCATCGGCATTGGTGTCAATCCACCAGCGACCTCCCACGTAGTTCTGGTCACCCGGTCCTGAATCTGTGCTGGGGCCGCCATTAGGCGCGCCGCCTGGATCCAGCTGTTGAAAGCGGCCCCTGGGTTTCAGCATGGTTGTTTTGAACGAGTCGTAATACAGGCCCTGGCTGGCGACGTATACGCTACCTAGCCCCGGATTGTTACCCCGACCCTTGTCATTCGCAGCCAGGTGGCCTGCCAGCGGAAGTTGCAGTAATGCTATCGCACCGGTGATGGCGATTGTTCTACCCATTGTTGATTTCATAGTCTATCTCCTTGGAAGTGTGAGTCCAGGTTGAACCCCGGTTGTAGACTAGGCACTAGATCTCACGGAAATTTCACGGGGTGGTAACATTTCTATGTCATTTTACCAGCTGAGCGGGGGCCTTTCCCTTTGATGTGGGGTACTGGTAATCTTCCCTGCATGTTCAGTTGGTAGTATCTGTGAATTCGATTAGCTGAAATTGCGATGATTTAGCAGGTTGTCCGATTTTTTACGCCATGATTTAACCGGGGGATGTCCATGGGGATTTTTGAACGCTATCTGAGTGTCTGGGTAGGTCTGTGTATTATTGCCGGCGTGGTGCTGGGAAATATTGTACCGGAGCTGTTTCAGTGGGTTGCCGCATTGGAATACGCCCATGTGAACCTGGTAGTTGCGCTGTTTATCTGGATCATGATCTATCCGATGATGGTGCAGATCGATTTCTCGGCGATTAAAAATGTCGGCCGCAAGCCCGTTGGACTCATTCTCACCCTGGTGATCAACTGGCTGATCAAGCCGTTTACCATGGCGGCACTGGGCTGGCTGTTCTTCCGGGTGATTTTTGTCGACCTGGTGGATCCACAGACTGCCTCGGAATATATCGCCGGTATGATTTTGCTCGGGGTAGCCCCTTGCACCGCGATGGTGTTCGTATGGAGTCAGTTAACCAAAGGTGATCCCAATTACACCCTGGTCCAGGTATCGGTGAATGACATCATTATGGTCTTTGCCTTTGCCCCCATCGCCGCTTTTCTGCTCGGTGTCAGCGATATTCACGTGCCCTGGCAAACCCTGCTGCTGTCGGTGGTGCTGTATGTGGTATTACCGTTGATAGCGGGCACCCTGACCCGGCGCAAACTTGAAGGTAGCGGAGACGGGCAGCGTCTGGAGTCCTTTGTGCATCGCCTTAAACCATGGTCTGTGGTTGGTCTGCTGGCCACAGTGGTTTTGCTGTTCGGCTTCCAGGCGGAAAAAATCATCAGCCAGCCACAAACCATCGTGCTGATTGCCATACCGTTGTTGCTGCAGACCTACGGTATCTTTGTCATCGCCTATGCTTCAGCCAAAGCGCTAAAATTGCCACACAATATTGCGGCGCCAGCGTGCTTGATAGGAACCTCCAATTTTTTTGAGCTGGCTGTCGCGGTTGCCATTTCCCTGTTCGGCTTGAACTCGGGCGCGGCGCTGGCGACGGTGGTGGGGGTGCTGGTGGAAGTGCCGGTGATGCTGTCCCTGGTGGCCATAGCGAACCGCACCCGGCATTGGTTTCCCGCTTAGCCTAGAGTACATCTTTCAGCAGGTTGCGGGCGATGATGACACGCTGGATTTCACTGGTGCCCTCGTAAATACTGGTGACGCGTACGTCTCGCGCCATGCGCTCCAGCGGGTATTCACGGATATAACCGGCGCCGCCCATCATCTGTAGCGCGCTGTAGCAGGCATCATTGGCTTTTTCGCTGGCGAACAGCTTGGCCATTGCAGCCGAAGTGCCAAAGTCCCGGCCCTGCTGCTTGTCCCAGGCCGCTTGCATCAGCAACAGGCGCGCTGCTTCCAGTTCGGTATAGCGATCGGCCAACATCCACTGTAGACCCTGAAAATTGCCAATTTTTGCGCCGAACTGTTCGCGTTCGCCAAGATACGCTTTGGCGTAGTCCAGTGCCGCCAGGCCTACTCCCAGTGCCAGCGAGCCTATGCCGATGCGTCCGCCAGCCAACTCACCCACCGCAACTTTAAAGCCCTGGCCCTCACTGCCCATCAGGGCGGAGGCGGGGATGCGACAGTCAGTAAAGTTAACCACGTTAGTAGCTGACCCGCGCTGGCCCATCTTGTCTTCAGCCTTGCTGATATCGATGCCGGCCAGACCATTGTCTACGATGAAGCAGGATATACCCTTGCCCTTGGCTGCTTCCGCATCAGTAACTGCCCATACCACAAAACAACCAGCGTACTCCGCGCTGGTGATGTAGATCTTGCTGCCATTGAGTACCCACTCGTCGCCCACGCGCACCGCCCGGGTGCGCATCGCGGCGGGATCAGAGCCTGCGCCGGTTTCGGTCAGGCAAAAACCTGCCGCAGGGTATTCGCCGCTGCAGATACGCGGCAGGTAGGTGGATTTTTGTTGGTCATTGCCTATGGCCTGAATGACCTCGGCAACCATGTTGGTTACTGATACCGTCACCGCAGTGGCCGCGCAGCCCCGCGCCAGTTCCGTTATGGCCGTTGAAAAGGCGATAACACCGGCTTCAGTACCGCCGTACTGGGCTTCAATGTTCAGTCCCATGAAGCCCAACTCCGCCAGGTTTTTGAGATTCCCCAACAGTATCTCACGACCCTCGTGTTCATCCAGGGCAGCGGCGTTGGGTGCCAGTTCGCTGTCGGCAAACTGGCGCGCTGTATCGCGGATCATTTGTTGTTCTTCGGTAAGGTCCATTTGCATGGTTAGTCTCCTGCGTACTGTTCCAGCGGGAACGTAATATGACTGATAATTTACACCACAGGAAGGTGTTGCGGCCTATTTTCACCGTAGGGCCTAGTCATTTGCCCGTGTGGACAAGATAATCCGTATCTACAAACCTTTGGGGTGCTCACCGGCATGTTTAACTGGAAGTATTTTGGTAAATTTCACGCTCTGCTGTACAAGGCCAGCGGTGGTCGTTACGGGGATCGTATGGGCTGGATCAAGGTCGCTCTGGTCGATACCGTGGGGCGTAAGAGCGGTAAAAAGCGCACCGTGCCTATAGCCTGTTACCCCTATCGCGATTCGGTAGCGGTATCTGCATCCAACAGCGGACAGGAAAGGCATCCAGCCTGGTACCTGAATATGCAGTCGGAGCCCCAGGTAATGGTGCAACTGGGTAAGGAGCGCTTTGCAGCTATCGCCGAAGAAGTACCGGATGAGGAGCGAGAGGAATTGTGGAAGACCATTGTCGAGATCAATAAGCACCAGGGTGAATATCTGGAAAAGGTCAGTCGGCGTATTCCATTGATGTGGTTTCGCCGCGTATAGCTGCCAGGCCCGGGGTATCTAGCTCAGCCAATCAAGGAGCATCGAATTTATCTCCTGCGGTTTCTCTTGGTGGGGAAAATGGCCGGCCCCATCGATTTTCACTACGCGTAGGCCTGCAGGGAAGTCGTCCTGGGAAAAAACGCAGTCGTACATTCGAGGGTCAAAGCACCCATCGTCCATGCCGGCAATTACCAGGCACCTGACAGGTATTAACTGCAAAGGCTTTAATCCCAGGCGCCGCCAACCGAGAAAAACACCGGGTGATGCATTTTGCCGGTAGTAGCTGAGTGCTGCCCGCACAACCCCAGGTTGATCGAACTGCTGCAGCATTAATTCCCACTCTGCTTCAGGTAGTTGATACCCGGGTGCCCAGTTCTTCCACAGTGTGCGCAGTAGGGACCAGTCGTTTCTTCTTACCGCCGCTGCGGAAATCCCACGCAGCTGAAAGAACATCATGTACCAGGACAGCAGCATTTGCCGAGGTACGTTGCGCATAATTGCCGTGGCACGCGCTATATGCGGTGCGGTGATTGTTGTGAGCGAGGAGAAGCGCTCAGGGGCCAGTGCGCCGGCAACACATGCGATAGCGCCTCCCCAGTCGTGTCCGATGAGATGGGCTTGCTGCTCACCTATATGCTCAATCCAGGCAACAACATCCGCTCCCAGGCTTAGCACGGAATAATCCTGGTTATCCGGCTGGGATGAGGGTTCATAGCCACGCAACGTAGGCGCTATAACGCGATACCCTGCCTTGGCCAGCGCCGGAAGCTGTAAACGGAAGGTTCGCGCACTGTCGGGAAAGCCGTGTAAGCAAATCACCAGGGACCCGTGAGGATTCTCATTGAAACCACAGCTCAAAGCGGAAAATTTCAAATCTCCCCGGGTCATGCTTATCTTTTCAAATTTTGGCTGCTGAATGGTCAAGCTCCCTCGGTTGCTGAAAAAGTAGAACAGCTGTTATCGAAATTACCTGTCCAATAGCACACTGACAATGGGTAGCCATTATTACGCTCTAAATACTCGGGTGCCGTCAACACCCGTTATCTCCCACCACGATGTGGTAATGTGCCGGCGAATTCGCTACCTTGGCCGTTCATCCAGTGACCAGATATTACTTTACCTTGAGGGCCCGCTATGAGCTTTGCAACAGTGGTGACCGAATCCGGTCAATTCATGTATGACAACTTCCACTTTTCAGAGGCCACCAAAAGCAACGGTTTTTTACTGTGCTCAGGGGTGATTGGCACTGGAGCCAAAGGTGCAGTGCCTGAGGACATCAGTGAGGAGTTTCGCAATGCCTGGACGGGCATTGGAAAATTACTGGCAGCATGTGATATAGGCTATGCGGATATCGTTGAATATACGAGCTATCACGTAGGACTGCATGCCACGATGAAAGACTTCATGGCCGTCAGGGATGAGTTTCTGTCCCAGCCCTGGCCCGCCTGGACGGCAATAGGCATCAGCGAACTCGCCATGCCCGGGGCTCATGTCGAGATCCGTGTCACAGCGAAGCTGAAAGACTAGCGGATTACCGAGACGGAGAGATGCGCAATGAGCGATAAGACCCCCGTACTGTCCTGGGGACACATCAATATCAACGTTAGTCACCTGGATGAATCCATCGCGTTTTACCAGAAGCTGGGTTTCAGCCTGCTACTCCCCGGAATTCCTTATCTGGACCTGACAGCGTCGGACGGTGTAAACAAGATGCCCAGTGCCGCCGCCCGTGCGCTGGCCATACCGGTACAGAGCGAGGGTAGGGCCTGTATCATGCAACTGGACGATGGATTTCCGAAAATCGACCTGATTGAATGGTCCGACGTAAAGCAGCGGCCACCACTGGGCAATGCCGACCTGGGACTGGTGCGTTTTTGCCTGGCCTCTCAGGACCTGGTGACGGATTATGCGAAGCTTGTAGAGCAGGGAGTAGAGTTCCTGTCAGAGCCGCAGGCTACCAAGGATGGTAAAGCTGATATTGCCGTGTGTGTTGATCCAGATGGATCTCTGATCGAGCTGATACAGATCTATTTTGAAAAGTGGTGAATTGACTTACTTCCCCTGTCTCGCCCTGGCGAGCCTCGCTAACCGGTGATCTTCACCATACTTGCTACAAAAAAATGTTATTAACAGACTGCTGTCAGGTGCTGGCAGCTCAACTTATATGATCCGAAACAGAAATGGAGAGAGACACTAATGGCAAGACCAGAAAAATTCTGGGACCGAATGGCTGCGCGCTATGCACGGCAACCCGTGGCAGATGAGGCGGTCTACCAAAGAAAGCTGGAGATGACGCGCAGTTGCCTGCGCCCTGACATGGAGCTGCTGGAGATCGGTTGTGGTACCGGGTCTACCGCAATCGTCCATGCTCCCCATGTCAGACACATACTGGCGACAGATATCTCAGCAAACATGCTGGCAATTGCCCGGGAGAAGGCACAGAGCGAGGGTATCGAGAATATTAGCTTCCAGTGTGCCGCCATTGATAGTCTGCAAATTGAAAATGCGTCCATAGATGCGGTGCTCGCCCTGAGCATCCTGCACTTATTACCCGACTGGCGTACCGCGCTTGCAAGCGTTTATGACATGTTGCGCCCGGGTGGTTTACTTGTCAGCAGCACGGCCTGTATCGGTGATATGGGCTTGTTAATGCGGATGTTGCCACCGGTCATGAAGGTGTTGCCGATGGTGCCGGCCGTGCAGGCGTTTACCGCGGCTGAGCTGAAGTCTGCACTCGAGGAGGTGGGTTTTGAGCTGGAGCAGAGCTGGCAGCCAGGTCGCGACCAGGCCGTTTTTATTGTGGCCAGAAAGCAGGCGCAGCAGCAGTAAAGCGCCCGCCGAGGCGGGCACTAGGGGCTACAAACGAGCTGAGCTTACATCCTAAAGCGGAATTTCCCGGTATAAGCTGTCTGAGAGAACGTTTCTTAATCCCGAGAGGCCATTCAGCCAGGAAGCCATATTCTTATCGGCCAGCGTCTTTTCCCAGGCGCTAGCGAAGTCCGATAAAGCACCGGGGTATTCCAGGGCGACGATTACAGTGCCAGCGGTCGCACCGGCAAATGTAGCTCGCCAGGCGCGCATCGACATTTTTGCATCGACTTTTTCCATCATCTTTTTGCCTTTGCGCAATTCAGCAATATAGGCATCGGCATCCGTTGTATCTACCGCGACAACACGCAGGGTTGCATGATCATCTGCGAAGGTAACGGCGGACAGGGATGTAGCAAGTACAAATACAACAGCAGTGAGCAGAAACTTCATGGGTGTATCCTCATCGTAT
>JAIBDN010000085.1 GCA_024686215.1 Gammaproteobacteria bacterium
TCGAAGAAATACTGGGTAAAGCGGAACAATCGATGGGCGACGCCCAGGGCGAGTCCCAGGGCAGTGCCGGCAGCAGCGGATCGGGTAGTGCAGCGGGCAGCGGCATACCGGGCATGCCCGGCAGTAGCGGATCTGGGAGTGCTGCGGGCAACGGCAGCCCAGGTGGCGGCATGAGCGGCAGCGGCCCCTATGGCAGTGGCATACCGGGCATGCCCGGCGGCAGCGGCGGTAGTGGCAGCGGCGGACCCCTGACCCCGGCTGAACAAGTGGCCATCCTCGAGGGTCAGTTGGAGAAAGGTACCGGCGAGTTCGATGCCATGATCCTGGAAGAACAGGAAGCACAACGCAGCGCCGCACGCGCGAGCAATCCGCCACCCACAGCCTCAGAGTCCAGCGAACAAGCCTCGGCCGGCGGCAGTGCCAGCGGCCCTAGTCCCTATGGTGGAGACATGGCTGGCGGTAGCGGCTACAGTTCCGGTGGTGGCATGGGCGGTGCATCAGCCGGCGGCGGCAGCGTGCCGCAGAACACCGCCAAATACCCGCCCCCGGCGAATATTCCCAGCGGTAGCGACGATGATGTGGTGGCACGACAGCTGCGCGAGGCGGCAATGCGTGAACCCGATCCCGCGGTGCGCGAGAAGCTTTGGGAAGAATACCGCAAGTACAAGGGCGTAGCAGAATGAGCCAATCTATCACCCTGCGCCTGCTGGGTGCTCTGGCACTGACGGTAAGCCTGGCGGGTTGTGTCAGCCAGTCGGTTAAGAGTACCTCGGTGCCCAGCGTCAACGGTGCCTCCAGCGAGGTGGCGGAAACGCTGCTGCTGGATGTGGGCATTGCCGTTTTTGACCCGGGCCTGGAAAATTACGACGAGGATGAGCGCGTCTACCCGGAAGTGCGCAAGGCCGAAGCGCGCTATATGCCCAACCTGCTGTCAGAAGCGCTGCAGAACAGCGGTGCCTGGGGTGCCGTGCGCGTGCTACCGGATACCCAGCAGATCACCGACCTCATGGTGCAGGGTGAAATCCTCTATTCTGACGGCGAAGAACTGCAGTTACAGATCACCGCCACCGATTCTCGCGGCTATGTCTGGCTGGACAAGAAGTACACTGGCAACGCCAGTGGCTACTCCTACCGAATGACCACCCGCAGCACCTTTGATCCGTTCCAGACGGTGTACAACACCATTGCCAACGACCTGTTGCAGCGCCTGGAAGAATTGCGCGCGGAAGACCGGGAAAATATACGCGTGGTAACCGAGTTGCTGTTTGCCCGCAGTTTTTCTCCGGACGCCTTCGACGGTTATCTGGGTGAAAATCGCAAGAAGCACTACGTGGTGCTGCGCCTCCCGACAGAGGGCGACCCGATGCTGGACCGGGTGCGCACCATACGCGAGCGCGACCAGTTGTTCATCGATACACTGCAGGAATACTACGTTAGCTTCGACGCGCAAATGGATGGCCCGTATCAGGAGTGGCGCAAACTCAGTTATGAGGAAGCCATGGCCCTGAAGGAACTCAAGGCCGAAAGTACTCGACGTCTGATCGCCGGTGGCGTGGCCATACTGGCTGGCATCGCTGGTGCCAGCAGCGGCGATAGCACCACCAGCCGCACGGCGGGGCAAGTCGCTATCATCGGCGGTGGTTACCTGCTCAAGAGCGGCCTGGAAAAACGCAATGAGGCACAGATACACGTTGAGGCGCTGGAAGAACTGGGCATGTCCCTGGAGGCGGAGATCACACCCCAGGTGATTGAACTCGACGACCGCACGGTGATGCTCAGCGGCAACGTGGAGGATCAGTACGCGCAATGGCGCAAGGTACTGGAAGAAATTTATGCCACCGAGGTGGGTTCTCTCGCACTACCGGATGATCCTGCCAGCGCAACTGATACACTCTGAACCCGTTAACTGAACCGCAAGGCCCCAGCAACTGAATGTCATCCCCTAACGATCCCCTGCAGCCCACGCCATTTGACGTCGCACAACCCACGCCGCCCCCTGCTGAACAAGAGCAGGCCAGGCGTTCCGGGGGGGGCGCTCCAGGTGGTCCACCCAATTGGGTCCTGCCCGCGCTGGGCGGCCTGCTGCTGCTGGCCGCTGTGGTCATATTCTGGCTGCCGCAACGGGTCAGCACGCCAATTCCCTCCGTGGACACCCCAGCCCTGCAGGAAGACATCGCCGCCAATACCGACAACAGCGTAAAACCGGAAGCTGGACCGGCAACTAAACCGCCGACCACGGAAGATGCCTCTCCCTGGAGCGAGGCGCAGCAGGCCAGGCTGCGCAAAGAAGCCCAGGACGTATTGCAGGAGCTGCTGGAAATCCAGTTTGCACTGGAAGAGCGCGGTGCCCAGCAGTGGGCAGAAGAGGCCTTCGCCGCCGCAGGGGTCCTCGCCGCCGCCGGCGATGAGCTGTACAAGACCCGCGAATACGAGTTAGCCAAAGCGCAGTACGACGCCAGCCTCAACGCCTTCCAGGCCTTACAGGACAGTATTCCGCAGCGCCTTGCCACCCAGTTACAGGCGGCCACTGATGCCATCGAGGCGGGCGATATTGGCGCAGCTGAAAGCGCTCTGGACATGGCACAACTGATCGCTCCAAGTAACGCCCAGGAGGCTGCCCTGCGCCAACGCCTGGAGGTCTTACCGCAGCTGTTATCTCTGCTGGAACAGGCAGGCAGCGCGGAACAAAGCGGCGACCTGGCGAGCGCGCAGCAGCAGCTGACGGAAGCCGTCGCGGTAGATTCGCTGCACCAGCGCGCCGCCGCCGAGTTACAACGGGTAAGCCAGGCATACCGGGAGCAGCGCTTTAACGACGCCATGAGCGAAGGTTACGCGGCACTGGATGCGGGCCGCTTCGACAGCGCGCGCAAGGCCTTTCGCAGCGCCGCCAAGTTGCAGGAGGGCTCTACCGAAGCCGCCAGCGCACTGCAGGAAGTGGGTACGGCCGAGACCGCCTATCGCCTGTCCAGCCTCAAGCAAAAGGGCGACACATTTGAACAAAAGGAGCAATGGCAAGCGGCTGTAGATGCCTACGAAAAGGCCCAGAAAATTGACGCCAGCATTCTGTATGCCGCCGAGGGCCTGCAACGCAGCCGTTCCCGGGCGCGCCTGGACAAACAGTTTCGCACCACACTGCAGGAACCGCAGCGCCTGTCAGATGCCGCAGTGGCCGAGGCGACCGAGCAATTATTGACGCAGGCAGCCAAAATTAGCCCGCGCGGCCCAGTGCTGGCACAGCAGATCGAGCAACTGCAAACCCTGCTACAGCACGCCAATACTCCAGTCACCGTCACACTGCGCTCGGACGAAGAAACCGAGGTCATCGTTTACAAAGTCGCCCGACTGGGTCGTTTCGCGCAGCGCGAACTGAGCCTGCGGCCGGGCACTTATACTGCGGTAGGCACGCGCAATGGTTATCGCGACGTGCGCCAGAGCTTTACCATTACCCACGATGGCGTGCCATCTCCTGTCACCATCAGCTGCGTGGAGCAAATTTGATGGCACAGACTGACAACATAGAACCTCTATCCATTGAGCCCAGTGCATTCCAGCCACTGGACACTGCAGCCGCTCCGCCGCCACAGCGCGGCAACCCGATACGCTGGGTACTAGTGGCTTGTGCAACTGTATTCGTCCTGGTTATGGCGTTTTTACTCAGCGCCCGTTCCCTGCAAATTACCGTGGTGGCGGAAAAACCCGCAGAGGTGACCATCAGTGGAATGGCGCTGCCTTTCGGCGAGCGCTACCTGCTGCGCCAGGGGCAATATCAGGTGACTGCCATCGCCGAGGGCTACCACCCGATGACCAGTGAAGTCAGTGTGGGTGATGCTGACAGCCAGAGCGTGGAACTGGTGCTACTGCCGTTGCCCGGTCTGCTCAGCGTCAATACGCAGCCCAGCGGAGCCCGGGTGAGCATTGATGGCGCAAGCGTAGGCACAACACCCCTGGTAGACCTGGCAGTAGAAGCCGGGGAACACAGCCTGGAAGTGCAACTGGATCGTTACCTACCACAGCAACAAGCGCTGGCTATAACCGGACGCCAGCTGCCACAGAGCCTGGAATTAGCACTGGCGCCAGCCTGGGCCGAGGTAACCATCAACAGCCAACCCCCCGGTGCCGAGATACTGGTAGACGGTGAAACTGCCGCCAACACTCCCGCGGTAGTAGAAATTATGCAGGGCGAGCGCCAGTTGATCGTGCAACTGCCCGGCTACGCCAACTGGCAACAGACCCTTGAATTGGCTGCCGGAGAACCCCAGGATGTCGGCGTCATACAGCTGCAACCCGCCGCAGGGGTGCTGGAACTGAGTAGTGTACCCAGTGGCGCAAATGTGACCCTGGACGGCGAATTCCAGGGGCAGACACCGCTTACACTGGAGATCAGCCCGGCGCGCAAGCACCGCCTGGCCGTATTCAAACCCGGCTACCGCCGCCATAACAGCAGCGTGGAATTACCCGCCGCCGGCAGCGACGCCCAGGTGATCAAACTACAGGCGCAGCTGGGCGAAGTGCGTTTTGAAATATCCCCGGCCAATGCTCTGGTGCGTGTGGATGGCAAGCCGCGCGGCCGCGGCAACCAGACTCTGTCCCTGCCGGCCTTTGAGCATTCGGTGGAAATTGTTCTGGATGGCCACGCCACCGTGCGCCGCCGGGTGACACCGCGACCCGGTTTACAGCAACTGGTGTCGGTGCGCTTACAGACCGAGCAGGCTGCGCGCATGGAGCGTATCAAACCGGAGATCACATCCCCTCTGGGCCAGACATTGCTGCTGTTCAAGCCACAAGAATCGCAGTTAGCAAATTTCACCATGGGCGCCTCGCGCCGGGAACCGGGCCGGCGTGCCAACGAAGTGCTGCACCCGGTGTCACTGCGACGCATGTTCTACCTGGCCACCACCGAGGTGACCAATGCCCAGTTCCGGCTGTTTCAGGCCGACCACAACTCGGGACAGATCGAGGGCAACAGCCTCAACCGCGAGCACCAGCCAGCGGTACAGATGAGCTGGCAGCAAGCCGCATCTTTCTGTAACTGGCTGAGCAAGCGCGAGGGCCTGCCGGCCTTCTATCGCGAAACCAAGGGTATTATTAATGGCTACAACCCCTCCGCTACCGGCTATCGCCTGCCCAGCGAGGCCGAGTGGGCCTGGGCCGCGCGCGCCGAGGGCAGCACCTTATTGAAATTCCCCTGGGGCGACAGCTTCCCGCCCACGGTGGCCATAGAAAATTATGCCGACAACACCTCCGCGTACGTAACCGGGCGTATTCTCAGTGGCTACACCGACGGTCACGTGGTCAGCGCCACTGTGGCCTCATTCAAGCCCAGTAAAAAAGGCCTGTATGATATGGGCGGCAACGTGGCAGAGTGGGTTCACGATGTCTACGTTATCCCCTCGGCCAATGGGGCCACTGTGGTGGACCCACTGGGGCCGCAAAGCGGTGATAACTATGTCATTCGCGGCGCCAGTTGGGCCCACAGTAAAATCGCGGAATTGCGCCTGTCGCACCGGGATTATGGGCAAGCCGGGCGCGATGACGTAGGATTCCGGTTGGCGCGCTATGCGGAGTAGACCATGATCAGGATACAATCTCTGGCTCCCCTGTTGCTGACCCTATTGCTGGGCAGTACAGCGCTTGTGGCACAGGAAACTGACCCGCAAGAGTCTGCACCCAAAGACGAGGCACCCGCCACAGCCGAACCCGCCGCAAAACCGGCCACACCGGCACCGGTGGCCAATGACGACTCACCTTTCGATTACCGTTCCTCCGAAGAAATCTCCGAGGACCTGTCGGTTTCATTCCCGGTAGATATATAGGACCCAACCATGAAGCATAGGATGTCATCCGAGTTCATCTACCAACTGTTCGCTTTGCTGATTACAGTGATCGTGGTGCACGCGGTCTACGTGGGCGCTATTCGCCCCAGCGCCGAAGCGCAGATCAAGACGGAGATGGCCATGCAGGCCTCCGGGGAAGATTTCGTGCCGGAGCGCAGTTTCTCCGTGGTGATACGCGATTTCGAACAGGAGGCGTGTTTCATCCTGTTGTTCTGGGCGCTGGCAATAATGGGCTACAAGGCCCGCCGCGCCATACACGAGCAGCGTCTGCTGGGCGAGCGTCTGCTGGATATACCCGAAGGCACCAGCGTGCTGCCGGAAGACTCCCGTGAATACAGCCGCTCCCTGGAAGCCCTGCCAGAGGCCGAGCAGGACTATTTACTGCCGCGCACGCTGTTGTCTGCACTGCAACGCTTTGCCACCACCGGCAGTATCCAGGCCGTGTCGGATACCATCAAGGAGAGCTGCGAGGTGGAGTCAGACCGTCTGGATTCGGAATTATCCATGGTGCGCTATATTGCCTGGGCAATCCCCTCGGTCGGGTTTATCGGCACCGTGCGCGGTATCGGCGACGCCCTGGGCCAGGCCTACAAGGCCGTGGAAGGTGACATTTCAGGCGTTACCGTAAGCCTGGGTGTGGCCTTCAACAGTACGTTCGTCGCCCTGGTATTGAGTATCATTATTATGTTCTGCCTGCACCAGTTGCAGTTATCCCAGGAGCGCCTGGTACTGGACTGCCAGCGTTACGCCGACAAGCGGCTGATGCGCCACCTGGTTGCACACTGATATGAGTATTGCCTTACTGGATATCAGCGACAGCAATCTGCAAATGTGGTGCGGCGAGCGCCATATACGCAGCCCCGGCTATGCCCTGCTCGCGGGACAGCAATACCGCTTTGGCCGCGAAGCGCGCGCCAGCGCCAGGCTAGAGCCGCGCAATATCAACACCCGTTACTGGTGGCAGCTGAGCACTGAAGCACTGCAGCCAGCGTTGGGGCCGGCGCGGCACAGCGGCGACCTGGCTCACGCCCACCTGCAACAACTGCACGCAGAAGCAGGCAAGCCCGACGAGTTGCTGCTGGCAGTCTCGGGCAGCATGCAACGCGAGCAACTGGCCCTGTTACTGGGAATTGTGCAGCAGTGTCCCTTCGACGCGGTGGGCCTGGTTAATCGCAGTGTCGCCCTGGGCAGCCTGTACGGCGGCCCCGGGCGAATATTCCACCTGGAAGTGCAACTGCACCAGGCGGTCATTGCCGAACTGAGCGAGAGTGGCGGACAGATAGAATTACAGCGCAGCGTGCCACTGCCGGGTTGCGGTCTGCTGCAACTGCAGGAGCGCCTGGTGGAAATCATCGCGGCCAGCTTCATCCGCCAGACCCGCTTTGACCCAAGGCGCAAGGCGTCCACCGAACAACAGCTGTACGACGCCCTGCCCGACACGCTGCGCACCTTGCGCCAGAATGGCGAGACCAACCTGGAGGTTAACGGCTACCGCGCCCGAATTACCCACGCAGAACTGGCCACCGCCGGACAGCGTCTGTTTGATGCGGCGCCCCAGACCATGGGGGTGTTACGCGCCGATGACCGGGTGATCGTGGATCCGGTGGCGGCACTGCTGCCGGGCCTGGAAGCGCAGTTTCCGCAATTGCAGGAGCTGGATCGACACGCCATGCAGCAGGCCCTGAACCATCACCAGGAACGACTGGTGCAACGCGGCCAGGCCCTGAGTTTTGTGACTGCCCTGCCCTGCCTGAATGACACCATTATTCCGCAACCGCAGCCACCAGCAGAACCCGCGGCACCGGCCGTTGAAGAAACCGCCCCTGCGCCACCGCCAGCCACTCATGTGCTGCGCGATGCTCGCGCACAGCCATTGGTCGCTACGGGTACTGTGCTGGAAGACGGCTGGGAGTTGTTCAA
>JAIBDN010000010.1 GCA_024686215.1 Gammaproteobacteria bacterium
ATGCAAGCGTGGCACGGCTGCGCACATCTGCCAACCAGAATACGCGCGGGCAATTACAGGCATTACTCGATGCCCTGCCCGCCTACCCGCAGGAATGGTTACTGCGCAGCGAGCTACTGGATGTGGCTGACGCCGAATCAGGGGCTTTTATACGCAGCGAATTACAGGACATGGCGAAAAATAACGCGGATTTACAGCGTGTTATTCATCTGGCGCTGGAGACGGCCTGAATTCTATATTGCTAGTGCCAACTGGCGTAAAAAGACAGGAAGGTGAGGCTAACGTTGTTGTATTTACCACTCACGCCACCCGAGTCGTCTACCGGAAGGTTGCCCTCCCACAGAAAGGTCAAGCCACCACCCAGGGTCAGCGTATCACTGCGCCTGTGCTTGAAGCCGACGGCGTAGCGATACATATTTCCCAGCGGGATAAAGATCGGTCGGGTGCGGCTGGACATCATGGAAGAGTCATACGAAAAACCGGCAGTAAGCTCCCAGCGCGGCTTCCACTGGTACTCGGCGCCCACGCCACCGTGCCACACATCGCGAAAATCTGCGTTTAACTCGGTAGAGATCCCACCGCCGCCAACCACATCGATGCCGGCATTTACATAGCCAAATTCTGACCATTCATCCCAGGCCACGCTGCCCAGAAGAGCAAGGTCATCACTCCACTGGTGGTGTACCGCGGCACTGATACTCTGCGGCATCTTCATGCCAATGTCGATTTTCGCTCCGGGTGAGACAAAATCAGTATTAGGACTGATGTCCGGCAAGTCGTTCACCCCGGAAATATCCGGCGAATCCTCGAAGTCCAGGTCGGTTTCGGTGAGATAGCGTATGCCAATACGGGTATGTTCCCAGGGTTGCAGCATAACCCCGAAGTTGCCCTGTACCGCAAAGTCAGCATCAGACAGGCGGAACTTGCCCTCCTTACCGTTGGGTATGATGGGCTCAACACGCGACTTGTCATACATATAGCCCAGGGTAAGCGCCGCGCCGGCACCTACCGACAACCAGTCATTAACCTTGTAGGCAAGGGTGGGCTGTACCTGGGGTGCTACCAGCGTAAGGTTCACGGAACTGCCGCGTCCGATCCAATCGTCGCTCCAGTCAAGCGCCAGTCCGAAATAGTTGTGGACACTGACGCCGACACTCAGCCGGTCAGACAGGGGACGGATGTAACCGAAGTTTCCCGCGGGCACAATACGCTTGTTCAGGCTGCTGGCTTTGCCAGTTGCTGTGTTGTTTTCATTCTTGCTGAACCCCGCGTCGATATACACCGCGAGCGCGCCGGCCATCATCTCCGACTTGTCAAAGCGGGTCATGCCGGCGGGGTTGGAAAACACGGTACCGGCGTCGTTGGCCCGCGCCACCATCCCGGCACCACCGTAGCCCACTTCCGAGGCATTACTCATTTCATAGATGTAAGCGCCACCGGCAAGAGCTGTGCCGGGCAGTGATACCAACGCCGCGATAGTCCAGCCTGTGGCTATACCAACTTTAAGCTTCATATTTGCTCAACTATCTTCTAAAACAGCAGTTTTTGTACCACATTTCTACGCAGGAGGCATCGGTTATTCAGGAGCCGGCGTGTACCAGATGGGTGAGGACCAGGCGCGCTCCTGCAGAGTCGCCGGAATGCCATCGGGGATGGGCAGGCCACTTGCTACCGAGTCATAGGTTGACCAGCGTGGCGTGGGGATCTCCATCACGCGCACGTAGTACACGGCCTTTTGCGCGGGATCAAAATCGGGATCGGTCCACACCGCGCTGAGCTGGGAGTCACCGATGTCATTGGTGTAGGTGGCTTTCTTTACATCCACGGTATTACCGACGGGTGGTATCTTACCGGTTTTCGGATCAGCCTTGCGCTCGTCTGACAGAGCAACATCATAAATTTTCTCATCGGTGCGCCCCCACTTGTTGATAAAGCCCTTGATGATTTGAATGCGATCGAGATTACCGCTCTCCGGATCTTTCAGCGCCCAAACGGCAAAGGTTGGCGCCTTACCCGCTTTCTTGGGCAGATCACTGCCCATGGGTACCCCGCCTTTATAGGCTTTCTCGACAAATTTCTTGTCATCGACCAGTTTTTTGGAATAACCCCAGCCGCCAAAAAAGCGCAGGCGGATCAGCGTGCCCGAGGTGCCGTAAGTCTCCCTGGATTGCATGGCATCAAAGATGGCGCCACGGGTATTTTCGGCCGCCCAAACCGCTGTAGTTCCCGCTGAGCCAAGGCGCGAGGGTAAGTCACCAGACGCATTAGGAGCCGGATTAAGACGTTTCTGCGGCGTGTCCTCCAGGGCACCATGGGAACCGTGAAAGTTGAACTCCTCATTATTGGAATAGCCGGAGTGGCTGTCTGCGCCAGATACGATGCCGAACTTAAACGGATTGCTACCGAGGGTATTTTCCAGAATCATGCCCTCAACCAGGCCCTGACGTATGAAGCCGTACTTGATCTGGCTGGGTTGGCCGACATTGATCATATTGGGGAACATTTCGAAATTGGCAAATTCATCATTGGGCGACATCGCAGGATGCGTATCGGATTGGCCCTTGGTCTGGATAATCTCGGTTAGCGGCTCGTTCGCCTGCTGCCGCTTGGCGTAGCGGGCATCCATGGCCCCCCCCAGAAATTTATTGGGAGAGTACATCCAGCCATCGGAAACATTGCCGTTATGAGGCACCGCAAAGTTTTCTTTGCCATCCGTGCGCTGTAATTCCTGGTATGTCCAGAGATCCTCAGGATAGATAGAGTCGAAGCCGGAAAAAGGTGCCACAGGCCCGGTATCATCGCGGAAGAAAACATTGCGATGCATATTCCGGCCATTGGGAATCGACGTCCACTCAAAGGCTATCAAGGTGGTGAACTTGCCCGGATCATTGTACTTGTTGGTCACCTCGACATAGTTCTGCCAATTGCTCTGCATCAAAGCGGGCTCCACAAACTGTGGCATCGCCGTGCTGGTGATTATCGAATGGAGAATTTCCTCCACGCCTTCAGGGTCATTTTTCTGCAGCTTCTTCCCCAGATCCGTCTTGGCCAGCGGGTCACTCTTGTCGATAAGCCGCGGCATCACACCGAAGTACTCGGCATGGTCGGTGATCGCCATAAAGTCATAGGGTGTCTTGCGCTTGATCTTGTTCTGGGTGGACAGGGTATGCAGTACAACTTCCTCCCCTCGCCCGTAGCGATAGGTATCATCCCAGGACTGACGACTGCCGGCGGCAAACGCATCCGGTGAGTTGCTGGTGTGCAGGTGCTGCTCACCAAAATAGACATTCTTCAGCGGATTGGGTTTACCGGCGTCCCTCCCGGGCTCTCCAGCGGAATCTGCCCATCCATATTGGCTGGCCAGCAGTGCCATAAGCAGAGCACCCAGTGGTTTTCTCGGAAGTTGTAAGCGTTCCATATCGTCATCAATCCCTTGTATTTGCACAATCCGCTGACATTAGCTGGAGTAAAACGCCAATGCCTATCGGCCGGTAGCCAGCTTGTCCGATCAGCGCAAATTTTACTATGCAGTTTTCGAAAATAGCGTCTCATCAGCATAGAAAACCTGATATAAATCAGTAGATCAGCCGAATCGGATGCGCTAGGCTTACTCGCGAATTTCAGCAATAGCGAAAGTTTTCTATGGACCTACCTGCAGGCCAACAATGTACCCATTCTGTAGAGGAACAGGCCCTGTCTGTTGAACCCTGGGAGATAAGCCTGCGCCAGATCTCGGGTGGTCCGTTCCTGGGCAACATGCACATCGCCAGCCTGGGTGACATCCTGCTGTACCGGGACTGTTGGTCCCAGCGCACACTCGCCACCGGAGCGCTGCCCAAAGGCTATTTCCTGCTTGGTACTGGCGTGAACACTGCAAGCGGCATCCAATGGTGCGGATCCGATACCAATGATCGCTTGCTGGCCGTAGCGCCACCGAACACAGAAGTTGACTTCATAATGCCGGCCCATTCAGCGTATATCGCGGTACTGCTGCCTATCAGCTATTGGAATTTGATATTTGGCGAAGTAAACGCAGATAAATCTGCCGGCTCGGCCTTATTACATTTACCCTGCAATTCGGTGCGGGGAAAGCGTTTCGTCAGGCGCCTTAATCAAATGATCGACAGGTATCAGTTTAACCCGGCTCTACTGAACAACGCCCAGGAGCAGCGAACAGCTCAAACATCGCTACTCGATGATTTGGCAGTGGTCGCCAGCGAGCCTGGAAAAATCAAGGTTCGCGAGAAGGCTGGGCGCCGGACTTTGAAAAGAGCACTCGAGCATGGTGAAAACTTACGTGAAAAAATCAGCGTGCCACGTTTCGCCGAACAATTGGAAGTTAGCCAGCGCAGCCTGGAGTTATCCTTCAAGCAATGTTTAGGTATCACACCTCGACAATACCTTAGCCTTCAACGCATGCATGGCGTGCACACTGAGCTGCTGCAGCGCGCGCCATATTCTCGCTGCGTCACTGCAGTCGCCACCGCCTGGGGCTTCACTGAACTGGGACGCTTTGCCAGCGAGTACAGGCGAGTGTTCGGAGAATTACCCACGCACACTCTAAACCGAGAGCAACAACGCACGCCCCGAAGTCTTCGAGAGTTCTTGCACTAGTAATTGCCAGCATCATGAGGGAGGTTACTTGATGCTGCCAAAGAATCCTGCGGAGACTATACCTATTGAATGGTATAGCCTGGTGAATGCCTCAAAAAAATTGGAAATTGTATATGACTGCGCCAGCGAATGAGCATCCGGGTATCTACCAGCACCTGGCCCACGAGGTGTCTCTTTACTCGGGAAAAACCCGGGCCTATCTGCGCTACAAGAAAATTCCTTTTGAGGAACAGCTATCACTGCAATTGCACAACCGGATTAAAACTGAAATAGGTAAAAAAATTGTTCCCGTTGTTGTCACACCGGAAGGCGAATACCTACAAGACACAACGGTGATTATTGATCGCCTGGAGCAGCGCTTCCCAACACCCTCGGTCTACCCCGACACACCTGCGCAGAAGCTGGTCGCTCTGCTTTTGGAACTTTACGGCGATGAGTGGTTGGTGATGCCGGCGATGCACTACCGCTGGCAGTACAAGCGCTATAACCTCGGGTTCATCCTGGAACAGTTCGGCGATGCCTTGAAGCCGCACTGGCCCCGGTGGCTAAAAAAGACTATCGCCCTGCCCATGGCTCTATTCTTTGGCATTGGCTATCGCCCCCTGTTCGGTATGAACCGGCACACGCAGCCCGAGGTCGAAAAAAGTACCGAGCAGTTCCTTAAAGATTTTGATCGCCACCTGCAGGACCACGACTTCCTGCTAGGCAGCAGGCCTTCGATTGGGGACTTCGGGTTGGTGGCACCTCTGTACGCCCACTTGGCGCGGGACCCGTACCCCAAGCAACTAATGCAGCGCATCGCCCCCAACGTATTCGCCTGGACCCAAAGAATGCAGAACCCCTCTGGAGAAGACGGGGAGTTTCTAACCAACGACGAAATTCCGGAAACTCTCTACCCCATACTGCAGCGTATGTTCACTGAACAGTTTCCGCCGTTGATCGACACCCTGCACAAGGTCGCCGACTGGGTAGAGAAACACCCGGACCAGCGCACCCTACCCCGCCATGTGGGCAGGCATCAATTCAGGTTGGGGGATGCGACGGCCAAGCGCTGTGCCATTCCGTTTCAGCAATGGATGTTCCAACGGCCTTTGGATTTTTACCAATCGTTAAGCCCCACCGACAAGGAGGGGATTGACCCACTGATGAAACAGCTGGGCGGGTTTGAGGGGCTGCAGGAGGTTATTCCTGTCAGGCTGGATTACCTGAACCACGAGCTTGTCGTGTCGGCCTGAGTAATCTCTCGTCTTTCCTAAACCACTAATGAACCAACAGTCCGCTCAATCGTCCAGAACGCCGCCAGCCCACCAATCGCGTAAGGCGTGGCTCGGGCCAGCACCAGGGCAGAGTGACCGTGAATACGGTGCAGACCAGCCAGTAGCAGCGACACAGCCACCACGAACAGCACCTGCCCGGTCTCCACGCCCAGGTTGAACATCAACAGGGTTAGTGGAATATCGTACTGCGGCACTCCTATCTCAGACAGGGCGCCGGCAAACCCAAGGCCGTGCACCAATCCGAAAGTGAACGCAACCATCCAGGGAAAGCGCTCCGACAGAGTGATTTCCCCCTGATTTTTGCGTACCACCTCAACGGCAAGCAGCACGATACTCAGGGAAATCACTGCCTCGGTAGGCGCCGGTGGAACGTGCACCAGATCAAGGGTAGCCAGGGCCAGGGTCAGGCTGTGGGCGATGGTAAAGGCGGTAACAGTTTTCAGCAGGGGCCAAATACCATTTACTATGAGCAGCAGAGTGAGCAGGAACAGCAGGTGATCGAAGCCCTCGAGGATATGAATGGTTCCCATCTGCCAGTAGGAGACGGCCAACTCGGTGCGGGTAGACTTCTCCGGTATGGTGAAAGACACGTTGCCTGAGCGCAGCATCGCAGAATGTTCGGTACCATCGCGCAGGGTGACCCGCACCATCACATCCATGGGGATTGCGGGCAGCCCATCGATAATCAGTGTACTGCCGTTCAGCGCCCTGCCATCAGAATGGAATGTGGCATTGTAGACTTGCGCACCGAGCATTTTCCGGCTGGAGCCAGGCCCGACGGGCTTGAGAAATTCCGGCAGCACCGGTGTCGCAGCCACCGGTGCGTTCTCTACCAAAGGTACCTTCCAGGTAATATCCACCCACCCGTTATCGCCTTCGTTGACATCCAGCGTGGCCGGGCGGAATTCATCGGCAAAAACGCTACCGGGCGCGGTAATCAGCAGAAGCAGCATACAGCAGCGCAGATAGGAACGGATTACAGTTATGGCAGCAGACCCTGAGCTCACTGCTCTGTCCCTGTAGTGTTTGATGGACCTTTTGGGGGCTCCAGCACACTGCCAGGGGCAAGCCCTGCATCCTCAACGACGATGGTGTAGCGGCTCTTGAGGCCCTCATAGAACTTCTTGTTGAAGGTGCCCATTTCTTCGCGCTGCCAGCCTTCTAGCACCTGCGACCGGACATCCGCCAATGCGGGTTCCGGTGCTTGCACTCGCTCAAAAATATACACCAGGTGCACACCAAAGCCGGATAATACTGGACCATGCCAGACGCCCGGCTCAAGGCCTATCAGCGACTGGGTAAAACCGCTACCGAGACGCTTGCGCACTTCCAATTCTGTCGCGGAATTAAAATAGTTGGGCAGCATAAAGCTGTCCCCCGCCTGCAAGGTCTCCGGGTCGGGCACACCGGCGGCCGTTAACTCTGCCAATACCGTATTTGCATCGTCTAGCGTAGCTTCATCTCTGGCGTCCGGGTCGAAGAACACCTGGACAAAGCTGATCATGTCCGGGGCGCGAAACTGGTCAATATTATCCTGCAAATAGCGCTGCAATTCGGCCTCATCCGGGTCGTCCACTTTCGCCAGATCACTGGTCAGGAATTCAAGTCGCTGCGCCATGCGCCGACGAAAAATCGCATCGTCCTGGGTCAAGCCCATAGCCACCGCCTGACGGTAGAGTATCTCCTCTCGCACAAAGCCATCGATCACGCCGCCCAGTTCCTCGCGTGTTGGTGGGCGATTCCAGCGGGCTTTCCATTGCGCGGCAAAGCCATTAACGCGATTGGCATCGACCAAAACGGTCAAATCGGCTTCCTGCTCTTCCGGATCACCGAACAAGCCATAGGCAGCGTAAATACAGGCGCCGATCAACAGGAATTGAATCAATGGTTCTTTAAACAAGCGGATAACGCTATTACTCACGAAAAATAGTCCTGATACGAGAGGGGGGGCGAATATAACAAATGATGTAGATTTCCTGAAGTCGCTAAGGTAATTAGCCTGATCTCAGCGCAAGGGGTCAGGTCTTGAATGGTGAATTGTCATTCGACCAGGAATGGATCAGGTCCGGATTCAATCTCTTCCTGGATTTTACGATTCAAGACCTGATCCTATTCCCCGCTACCAGGTGTGAAAAATCCTTCGAGCCAGCGAACAAAACAGGAAGAAAATGGCCTTCATTCAAGGCTAAGGCAACCACGGCTTAAGACCGGGGTAGAAATCCTGCCTCTTGACCAGCTTGGCTTCAGGCGTATACCAGATCGGAGAAGACCAGGCACGTTCCTGAATGGATGCCGGCACGTCCGCTGGCGGCGCGACGCCCAAAGCCTTGGCATCGTAAGTCGTCCACCGCGGTGTGGGTATCTCGATCACGCGAGCATAATACACCGCATGTTGAGACGGATCGAAATCCGGGTCACTCCAGACAGCACTCAACTCGTTGTCACCGATACTGTTGGTGTAGCTGGCATTCTTGATATCAACGGTATTACCGACTGCTGGCACCTTGCCAGTAGCCGAATCGGGGCTGCGATTATCGGACCAAACCACGTCATAGACCTTCTCCCAGGGGTGCCCGTCTTTGTACCAGCCTTTGATAATCTGAACACGATCAAGGTTACCGCTTTCAGGATCTTTCATCGCCCAGACAGCGAAGGTCGGAGCCTTGCCCGCTTTCTTCGGTAAATCCTGCCCCATGGGCACGCCTTGTTTGTAGGCTTTCTTTACGAAGTCCTTGTCTTTAACCAGGTTCTGCGCAAAGCTCCAGCCGCCAAAGAAACGTACTCGAATCAGTGGACCTGAGGTGCCAAAGGTTTCCTTGTTCAGGATGGCATCAAAAATTGCCGTACGTGTATTCTCCGGTGCCCACACACCCGTTGCACCGGGTGTACCAAATTCCTTGGGCGCTTCACCGGCAACCGTGGTACCCGAGTTCAGGCGAATCTCCGGCGTCATGTCTGTATTACCATGCACGCCAGAGTAGTTGTTCTCCTCATTGTCAGAAAACGCATTGTGCGAATCTGACCCAGAGACAATGCCATATTTGAACGGATTAGCGCCGATCATCTCCTGAAAACCCTGACCGTCTGTCAGCGCGCGACGTACATAGCCATTATTGATTCTGCTGACGACGCCACCTGAACCCAACAAGTGCTTGTAGCTGGTCTCAAACCCGGCAAACTCATCATTCGGCGACAACGCCGGATGGGTCTCCGACTGCCCCTTGGTCTGGATGATTTCGGTAGCCGGGCTATTACGGTTCGAACGTTCAGCCCACTGCTTGTCGATGAAGTTGCCATCGGACATGGTCGGGGCATACATCAGGCCGTTGCTCACATTGGCGTTATGGGGTATGGAGAAATTCTCGTGTCCCGCGCCGCGCTGCACCTCCTGGTAGGTCCACAAATCTTCCCTGTGGATTGAATCCATAGAGGAAAAAATAGTGTCCGGGCCTTGGTCATCGCGAAAGAAAACGTTGTGGTGCATATTTTCGTACATGGCCTGTGAGGTCCATTCGAAAGCGATCAAGGTGGTGAATTTACCGGGCTCGTTGTGCTTATTAGCGACTGCTTTTTGCTGCTCCCAGGCGGTGGCCAAAAGCTTCGGGTCGTTCATGTAAGGAATCGGATCCATACCGGCGACCGAGTCCATAATTTGCTGAAAGGCCTCCGCGCCCTGCTTCGGATCACCCGAGAGGATTAACTTGCCCATCTCCGTTTTCGACATGGGGCTGGTCTTGTCGATAATCAACGGCATGATGCCAAGATATTCAGCGTGGTCAGTCACCGCACACCAGTCATAAGGTGTGCCTTTCTGCACCGTGGTGCCACTGACAATTTTCTTTATGGCCTCGCCCTTGCAGAAGCGAAAGGCATCGTCAGGGGTATTGCGCACACCCATGGCGAAAGCATCCGGTGAGTTCGCCGTATGCAGGTGCTGCTCACCGAAATACAAGTTATTGAGAGGATTAGTTTTGCCGGAACTCCGTCCAGGCTCGCCAGCAGAATCCGCTGCCGAAGCAATGCCTGCGTAGAGCACCGAGGTCAGTGCAGCGCTAATCAGTACGATAGATTTTCTTTGCTCGTGTCGCATAATCTTCATCCCTGTCACTCAATATACTTCAGGCTGGATTGTTATCAATTCTGCCAGCGCTGCAGACAATAACCGGCTATCTGGCCTATTTAGGAAACAGAAAAGTGAGCGTAAGCTGTAAATCCCACTGCGCACCGAAGTCCGGTTTTTCTACATTGTAATAGTAGGCCATCTTGGCATTGACCGCCTGTTTGCCCACGCGGAATACCCTTCCGACACCGCCGCCCATGGGCACTGTCCACTCGTTGCTGCTCTTGTCAGCTTCAAAGTTCGCGGTAATCACCGGCGCAGAACTGACGTACCAACCGCCGTCGAAGTTATAATTTAGAAACGGTTGCACCACCATCAGGCTGATATCGTCGTCCGAGCCATCGTTACTGGAGCCGGCGAAATCCCACACCTGGGAGATAAGTCCACCGAGCACCCAATGCCCGGGCATTGCTAATACCACTGCGGCGGGACCTGCCGCCCAATTCTCGTTACCCAGTACTTCGTCGGTATGTGTCGGAACTTGCAAGGAAGGCCCCAGGCCCCAAATTACTTTGCCGGGTTCCGCCGGGGATATAAAACCCTGGTAAGTTGTGTCCCCCAGGCCATTTTGGCGGCTGGGTCCACCCGAGATGCCAGGTTGGGACACTACGGGCATGATCACCCGGTTTATCAGGTTCCAGTTCTCACCTATAGGCATAGGTATTACCGGCTTGATATTGAGTACATTCTGCTTGCTGTTGTCAGGACCATAATCCCCATTGAAGTTATTTTCGAAGGGCACACTGATCAGCTTGGCCACTGGATTCTGCGACTGCTTGGCCAATTCTTTCTTTTCTGCGTCTGTCATAGCGCTTGCCGGCGCGGCAATAACGGCGCCCAGCAATCCACAGACCAACGCACCGCGACGAGCACCTGTAATAAAAAATTGCTGCATGAATCCATTCCTGTGGTTTGTATCGCCGGTATTTTGAGGCCAACAGGCAGTGCGACATAAGTGCCAAGCCACCCGTTTTCGGCTTAAATGGGCTGACTTTCCTTGCGCTAACATTACGTGCTGCAGCGGCTAACAGCTATGCAGAATTCGAACTATTCAGGTAGCAACCACACCAGGCAAAGTGCGTTGTTGACAACTGAGATGAGAGTTCTGGCCGCATAGAATTCAATACTTAATGATGATTAAGGGGCGCATTTGATTGTTGACCAGGTATCTACACTGTATATACTTGGTCCGGTATGGGCATTACAGATACTGAGAAGACCATGAAAGTAGAGTCAGAAATCAAAAAATGGGGCAACAGCCTGGCATTGCGTGTCACTGGAATTATGGCTGAACTCCCAAATTTTGTAGCCGGAACCAAGGTCATCGTAGAAGTCTCGGAAGAAGGGATCATGGTTAAGCCTATGCCCTCACAGGACCGCAAGCGGCATTTGCCTTACTCCGAACAAGAACTGCTTGCAGACCTGACCCCTAAGTCTGCGCATGCGGATGAACTGGCTACACCGCTGGCCATCGAACTGGGTGAATAAATGGCCAGGACACCCTTTATTCCGGAACGCAAAGATATCGTGTGGTTGGATTTTGAACCTACCAAAGGCAAAGAAATTGGTAAGTATAGACCAGCCATGGTGCTCAGTAGCCGAGAATACAATCGCAAGACCGGCTTGTTGATTTGCTGCCCCGTTAGCACCAGCATCCGCGGTGGCGCGACAGAAGTACACCTTTCCGGGATGGAAAAACCTTCGGTGATCGCTGCCAGCCTTGTGCAAACCCTGGCGTGGAAAGAGCGTAAGGTGAAGAAAATTATTACCGCAAAGCAAAGCGAATTCGAAGAAACCTTGAGCAAGTTGCTCCCGTTGATCGGAGCCAGTGAGCTGATTGAATCCCTGATACAGCTGTAGATTTTTGCCCGGATTGATACTACCGCAGCAGTCTGTCAGGACATTGGCACAGAATTAATGCCCCTGCCGCGCAAATATTTTGGTAAAGATCCCGCATACGGGTTCTATAAGCACTTACCAAGGGATTTTACTCGGGCAGCAACAACACTACCCCAAACTTCACTCCACGCTCAGGTGTTGGCCCCGGACCGTGGTTGATCGGCGTCCACAGAAGTTCCGCCGACAGATTGTAGTTGTATCGCCCTATCTTCGCGACCAGCCCCATAAGTCGCCCTGCGCCCTACCCTCGCACTATTTTTTTAGCTGGGCCAGGTGCTTATTGAGTATTTCGGCCCAGCGACGCAGCACCCGATCAAAATCTGCAGTATTGGTCACGCGGTTGGCTACCTGGGCAATACCCACATTATCCGCGGCTTCGGGATCGATGATGCGGGCGATGATAGCCTGGGTCTTGCCATCATAGAGCTCCAGGTACAAGGTCATGGAACCGGCAGAAGCCACAACCGTCTCGCTCATGCCGGCCGTCATGATATCCGGTGCGGTGACATCGAGGTTAACAATAGCAGGACGCAAAATCAGCACGCCGTCAGCCGCATCCTTCACTATTTCGTGTCCACCCTCAGTAGACAGCACCTTGGTAAATTCCTTGTTGAATTCTTTGGCCACGCGCTCACGGATTTCCTTCATATCCTTGTCGCTAACGCGCATCTCAAAAGACTCTTCCTCGTTGTGCTCACGCTTCCAGTTCTTTTTGAAAGCAACGTAGGCATCGAGCAAAGCTATCTTGTCGTACTGGCTCAGGTCGGCACCAGGCTTCATGTACACAGCGCGCAGCTGGGTGTCAGGCATCAGGTGCAGCCCGTCGTGACTTACCGGGGGAAAGTCATCTTTCGCATAGCTGGCTGTTGCAGCCAATACAAGCATCAGGGGGACTATCAGGGATTTATACATCGTTTTCTACCTCATGTTGGGAATGGATACAGATCGTAGTGCATGCCGAAAATTAGCGCTGAAAAGCAAATAAATCAAGGCAATTAAATTGCCGGAGACCGCTACCACCTGCAAGCATAGGCTACACACTCCGCAACCCCAGGCGCTAACCCACGAGAGCATCGGACAGGATAATCCGCTAGAGTGGCAGCAGGTCTCGCAGCAATTGATCCACAAACAACCATTGAGACAACTACAACGAGTGTTCTAAACGATGAGCCAAAAACTGGAGATTGCAGTCACCGCCTGGCGCAGCGACAAGCCCTGGCATGCTGAAACCTTGTGTTCACAGGCGAAAAGCGCAGAGAGCATGGGATTTCATTCCTACTGGCTGCCGGAAAATCACTTCGGCGATGAACGCGCTATCCCCTCTCCATTAACATTACTGGCTGCTGCTGCGGCCTGCACAGACACCATTAAGCTGGCTACCACATCCTACTTAATTCCCATTAGACACCCCATTCAGGCCGCGGAGGAAGTCGCCGTGCTGGACCAGCTAAGTGGCGGCCGGCTCATCCTGGGCCTGGGGCGCGGCGCACAGGATGCCGTATTCGATGTATTCGGGCTGCCCAGCAAAGAAAAGCGCACGCGCTTCAGAAACAACCTGGAAGTCATGATCAAGGCCTGGCAGGGTGAGCCACTGTATAGCGATGACCAGGGCCGTGAGGTCTGTCTGGCCCCGCTGCCCATGCAGCGCCCCCACCCTCCCCTATGGGTGGCCGCCTTTGGTCCGCTGGCGCTAAAGCAGGTCGGCAGCCTGGGGCTGCCCTATATCAGCTCGCCCATAGAATCGCTGGCTGATCTGAAAATAAATTACCAATTACACCGTGCAGCCGCCACCCAGGCCGGCCAAACCCTGGAGCAGATAGTGCCGGTAATGCGCACGATCTTGATTACGGATGATAAGGCGCTCGTGGCACGCACCCGAGAGCGGCTGGCACGCGCCGCTCCCAGTAAATTGCTGCAAAAAGACGTAGATCTGGACGACTGGGCCATCATCGGCGACAGGCACTTCGCACAGGACCGTTTGCATGAGTACGTGGAACAGTTGGGCATTACTCACCTGATCGGCGGCGGCCGCTTACCGCCGCTGGAGGAGCGTGAGCAACTGCGCAGCCACGAACTGTTACTGGAAATTGGCGTCTGTATCGGCAATTGAGTGCAGACACCATGTGTTTGAGATTGGGTAATTGCGCAAATCAGGTCAACTAAGCAGGCTACAGTGATCTTTAGTTACCATGCAGGGCGTGTCGCTTCAGGTTTATGGCAAGATGCTTAGCAGACCCAATCGCCTGAGGAGTACGCCGTTACATGAATAGCAAACTACTTCCCCGCAGCCGACGACTAAAGGGAAAGCGCAATCGCGGCGCCCCTGTACTGGTACAAGAGGAAGCTGGCCTGCATGTCAGTATTTCCGCCGACTTGCCCGAGGCCGCACAGCACGCCGCGCACATTTTCCAGGAGAAATACCTGGAATGGCTGAAGCGCGGAAGATTTTCCGCCTGGGGACAGTATAAACGCAGCCATTTTGTGGTTGCCGTGGGCGGAGGCAACACACTTAAAGCCCAGTACCAGGCGCTGGTACAGCAACACAGCGACGACATTGACTGGCTTACACACGTGCGCTTTTTCCTGCTGGAAGAGTCTTCCGGTGAGAGCAACTGGGAGAGTGCAGAGAACTCGCTGGTCATCAATTTCATTGTACCGCTGGCAAATAAGCTAATGAACGGCAAGGGTATACGTCGCCTGGCTGACGCACTGGATCTGCAATTACCAGTAGACCAGGACGACATCATCGACAAGATGGTGGCGATGATGGTTAACCCGGTCAATCTGGCGGGAGTTAAGAAAGCACTGGACGCCGGCAAGCGCCCCCTGGCAAACCGACTGGCGCGTGAGGAAGCCCAGCGCTACCAGCGCGACATCTGCAATCGCCTGGGCGATGCCATGGAATTTCACCTGATTATCAGTGGTATCGGCAAAAATGGTGCCCTGGGCGCTTTTGAACCCTACACCCGAGAGCTGCTCATTACCGAACCTGCGGCGCTGATAATCAAGCAAGAATCCGGCGCTTTGCGCCTGGCCCTCAACCGCGGTGTACTGATCAATGCCGAGTGTGTCTCGCTGATCGTGTCTGGCACACACAAATTACGCGCACTGGGTCGCCTGGAAATGGAGGAGTCCACAGACTTCGAACAAACCGTGATGGAAACACCACTGCGTATGCTGCGCCAGAGCCGTGAAATTGCTGAGCGGGTCTATATCTTCGCCGACGAACAGGCTCTGCACTTCGAGGAAACGCTGTTTGAGTACTCCGAGAAAGGCGTGGCCATGCAGAACAAGGCTGAAACTCGTGAAGGTGCAGAGCCCAACGGCACCCATATACTGCTATTGCACGGCTTCATGGGTTTGTTCAGCTTCACCAGTTTCCTGGTCCGACTGCCCAGCGCATGGACGGTGTCAGCACTGCACCGGGGCAGTCATGCGAAAACTCTCCCGGATGATGAAATTTTTCCTCACTACGCGCGAGTCCTGCGTAAAGCTATTCTGAAAATCTGGCGCCAGGGACGCCCCGCTCCCTACGCCGGGCATTCCATTGCGGGCGTCATATCCGATCACCTGCTGCTGTCCATTATCGGTGATTATGACGGCCCCATACCCTCCTACAAAAAACTGCCCGCTGAGAGCCAACAACTGGTCGACGCCTTGCGCGCCGGTGGCATTATCCAGCTGGCGACCTGGGCACCTACTGATGGCCCCCACACCGGACAAAATATCAAGAGCCTGGTTGCGCACTACCGCAAAAACACCCCCCTCGATTATTCCGGGTTTGGCAGCACTTACGACAACAGGGCTAAAAACCTGGTACAAAATGAAGATGCGGCCGTAACACCTGAAGACCGAATTGCCGGATTGGGGAAGTTCCTGGACAGGCGCGGAGCGAAAGCACTGATCAACAGTTTCAACGGGGTGATGCGCTACTTACTCAACAATAAAACCGTTCAGCAACGCATGCTAAACACCGATAGTCCTTATGTATTGCGCCTGGTTGGGAATCGCTTGTTGAAGACTGCCTCTTTCTACGGTCTGGCCAAGGAGGTCAATGCTGCACTGCACGATCCCGTGGAATACCAGCAACGCCATATCAAAGCGCTGGATATCATCCTGGCCTATGACATTCCCTTGTTGAGCATAGTGCATGAAGATGACTTTCTGGTTTCGGCTGCCAGACACCGCGAGGAGCATGATTACCTGGTAGCACAACGCAAAAAGAAAGAAGGCGTCTCCCGCGAGAGTGAGCTGAAAGTGCCAGCCCGCTATATAGCCATCAAGCGAGAACAGGAAAACTTACCGGCGGACCCTCTGAACCCCCATCTGCTGATCATGGCTACCTCCTATGAGGGTAACAGCATTGCGCGCCAGATCACTGCCGCCATGACCCGCTTCGTCAACGAAAACGCAGATCGAGCAGCAAAAAGCGGCAAAATCAAACCTCAGGCCAGCGTCAGGAAATGGCTACGCGAGCACGCTGGCAGGCCAAAAGGACGCAAACGTAAGCTGGCCTAAGTACCGCTAGTAGGATTATCATTGCCGACCAGCAAATGAATAGATCCGCGGGAGCGTTCAATGAAAAATCTGTATTACAAATTTATGGCCATAGTGGTCACCTGGCTACTACGACTACTGCCGCGCAATGCCCCTGTAGTGTACAAAGGTTTGAACTCTGCCCTGGTGCTGTGCGAACAGGTGGCGGTACTGGGCTTTGGCAAAGTATTGATCGTTACTGATGACTTCCTGGGATCTTCGGGCATTCTGGATGGCATAAAGGCCACTCTTGAAAAATCCGGCGTGGAGTTCGCCGTTTTTGATGGCGTACTGCCGGATCCGGCTTTTGACCAGGTCCAGGCAGGCGAGGCCGTCTATCGCAGCGAAGCCTGCCAGGCTGTTATCGCTGTTGGTGGCGGCTCAGTGCTGGACGCGGCAAAAATGATAGCGATGTTGCATACCAACCCCGGCCCACTGGACAGCTTTGACGGCATCCAAAAGTGTAAAAAGCCCGGCGTGCCACTGTTTGCCATTCCAACCACTGCAGGCACTGGCTCAGAGATCACCCTGGCGGCAGTCATCACCGACCCGGTGTCTCATCGCAAGATTCCGGTGGTAGACAGCAAGATGATACCGGGTTATGTCGCACTGGATGCGGAGATCATGAAAGGCATGCCTCCCGGCATTACCGCAGCAACCGGTATGGACGCCCTCACCCACGCGGTGGAGTCCTATCTTAGCAAAGCATCCACTCAATCAACCGAGCTACAAGCGAAAGCGGCAGTGCGACTGATATTCAATAACCTGGTCGCCGCCTACCATGATGGAGGGAATATGGAAGCCCGCGACGGCATGGCGGTGGCTTCTTTCTATGCCGGTGCTGCTTTCGGTAAAACCTCGGTTGGTTACGTGCATGGTATCGCCCATCAATTGGGTCGTGTGTGTGGTACGCCGCATGGTAATGCCAACGCCATGGTCCTGCCGGAGGTTCTGGCTGCCTACGGCGAATGCGTACATCAGCGCTTGGCCGATCTGGCGCGCACGGTAAACCTCGACGAGCCCGGCGCTAGTGATAGCCAACTGGCTGGTGATTTCATTCAGGCGATCGCGGATATGCGCAAGGAAATGGAGCTGCCACTGCAGCCCAAGGACCTTAAAGCCCAGGATATACCAGGCATAGTGGAGGAAGCACTGGCAGAAGCTGGCGCACTCTATCCGGTACCGCGCTACATGTCGGCCGATGAAGTACGCTATATCGTCAATGGCCTACTCGCTGCCTGAACCAATCTGAAGGAAACTTAAATTATGGCCAAGAATGAGTTTGATGTAGTTGGTTTTTTGCTGCGGGTGGTGTTCGCCATGCTCCTGGTGTTTGGCACGTATAACCCCACCGCCTACTCCTATGCCAGCTGGGTATTATCCGGTGATGTCGGCTTCGAACCGGTACCGGCACTGGTAGGAGTAGCACTGCTGATCGCCTGGATAGTATTTTTACGCGCCACCTTTTTATCCCTGGGTTGGCTGGGCATTATCCTGGGAGCGGCTTTGTTTTCCTGCTTTATCTGGCTGTTGATCGATATGGGCTGGTTGAGCCTGGATTCGAGCGGTGCAGTCACCTGGGTGGCACTGCTACTGATTTCCCTGATTCTGGCTACGGGCATGTCCTGGTCGCATATCAGGCGTCGCCTGACCGGACAGGTGGACGTGGACGACATCGAAGACTAACGCTAGTTGACGTCAGGCCCCGCCCTGCACAGGGCGGGAGTCAAGTTCAGACCTTACCTCGGCAAATCCTTCAGCGATAATTTCCCGCAACACACGCATGCGTGCGCTCAAGCGCAGATCCTTATGGGTGAGCACCCACATGTCCGAATGATGCAGTACCGTCGCACCGGGTACACGCACAATATCGCGATCACCATAAGCTGCAAAACATGGCATAAACGCCATACCCATTTTGCTGCGTATCGCCTCTACTACTAATGCCACATCAACAATGGCATGCCGTACTGGAATATCGGGAAAATCAGTAGTGGCGAGCCAGTCTTCTTTCTGCCCTTCGGGGTTTTTACCTAGCCAGGTGATATGCGACACATCCTCAGGGTCATCGCTGTTAAGTAAATCCCGGTGCACATAGCTTGAGGCGCTAATCGCCGCCACTTTTCTACCTATCAGGTTCTCAGGCGGGTGCACCCCGGCGGGCATCACTCGAATAGCAATATCGGCTTCGCGGCGACTCAGGTCAAGAGCATCATTACTGCTGACCAACTCGATCCGGATACGCGGATATTGTTCGCAAAAAAGTGCCAGTCGCTGCATCAAAAAAGACATGCGGCCCACCGGGGGTAGCGTCAGGCGAATGTTACCTTCCAACTCCCGGTCGCCACCACTGATTTTGCGCTCTGCCGCCAACATCAGTTCTTCCACATGCTCAGCAGTAGGCAGCACCTGCTCGCCGGCACCGGTAAGCTTGTAGCCATCAGGAGTACGATCGAACAGGCGGGTATGCAGCTGCAGCTCCATTTCATCGAGTCGCCGGGTGATGGTGGAATTACTGACGCCCAATTCCTGCGCGGCACCACGGGCTGAGCCGCGCCGACTCAATGCCAGAAGAACCTTCAGATTATCCCAGTCCACAGTCTAAATATCAGGCGTAAAACGCCGCGAAAGTATCCAGGAACTCCTGCAGCATATCTGCGGGTAGGTCATTAATACCCGCGGCCGCTTTACGACCACCGCCGGTGGGGAATTTCATACACAGTTCATCCGCTCCAGTCTTGTTATTAAGAGGTGCGCGCACGCTAACCAGGTAGCAACCATTGGCCTTGGTTGTCAGCACTGCGTGACCGCGATCGGGGTCTGCATTGGCCAGGTCATTACTGTATACGCCGCTGACGCGTCGCGCCCAGGGCTCGTCAGGCAACATAAAGGCCGCTACTGCATTGTCCCTGAACTCTGGCGACAGGGCCGCAGCACTGCT
Source organism: Gammaproteobacteria bacterium (assembly GCA_024686215.1). GTDB lineage: Bacteria > Pseudomonadota > Gammaproteobacteria > Pseudomonadales > Halieaceae > JAACFI01. Next base: position 19,388 of record JAIBDN010000010.1, read on the forward strand.
CATGTCCTGCTGGTAACCCTGTTCCAGCTTTTGAAAGTACTCAGCGCCAGCACTGATAAAATCGAAGGGGCTGGCATATTGGCTGATCAGGGAATAAAGCTGCGCTGGCTCAAAATGCAGGTCTTCCAGGTTGGAGCCATAACCATTGTAATTGATGTATATACCGAGGTTTTCCAGCTGCTGTAACTGCGCCTCATCCAGACCCAGGGGCTTGGCGATGGCGCGTGCGCTGTCTTTCAGGTTATCACCAAAAGTCCCGGTGACAGCCCACCCCAGATAAGCCCCTTCCAGGTAATTGTTAACCAACAAACTGGTACAGACATCCGGTGCGGTATTGATAATAGCGTGCAGGCCATCGCTCTCGGGAATGTCACCGGCAAAATGATGGTCACAATAAAACACCTGGGCGCCGCTATCCAGGGCGCGCTGCAAACCCTCACGGTTCTTGTCCAGAGACACGTCCAGCACGGTGATACGGGAATCGGACTGGGCATCAACTCTCTGCAACAAATTGATATCGCGTTTAACCCCGGTCACCAGCTGTGCATCACGGGGCTCAGCATTGCGCAGCTGGGTCAGTGCGCACAGGCCATCGGCATCGCCATTGAATACGTCGAAATCGGTCATGTTGTTTCCTTATGCAGTGATGGGAGCATGTGCCATTGAACTTGCGGCGCAGTAAATCAGGTTTTGTCGGGGAATAATTCTTTGACGTTAGAGGCTGGCAAAGCTTCCACATTCGAGCGTTGATCACGCTTCAGCCACAGGTGATCGTAACGCACTGGGTGATGGCCAAACCCGCTCACCGCAGACGACAGAATGGAACTGATACCGTCGCAATCCAGAGCATCACAGTACTGCATCAGTTGCTGCATTTGCTGATGTATCTCGTCGAAGGGCAGGCACTCTTCCTCGGCGCGCATAATCATCGGGTGACCAGTGCCTTCCACATTAGTGCCCAGCAACAGTTCCTCGTGGAGTTTCTCCCCCGGGCGCAAACCGCTGAACTCAATATCAACATGCTCGCCTACATGCGTATCGTGATTCATTTCATAGCCGCTGAGGCGAATCATGCGCCGGGCGAGATCTACAATACGCACAGGCTCACCCATATCAAGCACGAACACGTCGCCACCGGTACCCATCGCTCCGGCCTGCAATACCAATTGCGCCGCCTCCTGAATACTCATGAAATAACGCGACACTTCGGGGTGAGTAACGGTTACCGGCCCACCGGCTTTGATTTGTTCACGAAACAGCGGCACTACCGAGCCAGACGAACCCAGCACATTACCAAAACGCACCATACAGAAACGGGTTTTGGTATCGCGCTGAGCCAACCCCTGCAGCATCATTTCCGCAAAGCGTTTGGACGCTCCCATGACATTGGTAGGGCGCACGGCCTTGTCTGTGGATACCAGCACGAAGGTTTCTACACCCGCGTTTTTTGCCGCTTCGGCTGCATACCAGGTACCGAACACATTATTGGCTACGCCCTCGGCGATGTTGTACTCCACCATCGGTACGTGTTTATAGGCCGCCGCGTGATACACGGTTTGCACGTTCCAGGTGCGGTAAATACTTTCCAGGCGTTTCTGGTCCTGCACGGAGCCCAGCAGCGCGACCATATCAACTTCGATCTCCAGGCGCTGCATGGTCTCGCGCAACTCACGCTCAATCTGGTATAGGGCGTGCTCGGAGTTATCCAGCAACACCAATTCACGCGGGTTGGACTCTACAATCTGACGACACAGTTCGGAACCGATAGAACCGCCCGCACCGGTTACCATCACCACTTTGTGGGTAATGCAACGGTCGATTAATTCAGGATGCGGCGGCACTGCTTCGCGGCCGAGTAAATCATCCAGGTCAACATCGCGAACCTGATTAATACTCGCGCGGCCAGCCACCAGTTCATTGATCCTGGGAACAGTGCGCACATGTACCGGTAATCCCACCAGCGAGTTTATGATCTCTCTGCGGCGATCAGCGGATGCTGAGGGAATCGCCAGCAGCACCTGAGTGATATCGTGCCGCGCGATCAGCTGTTCCATGTCCTGAGGCTTCGCCACCTGCAGTCCGTTGATCACCGAGCGTTGCAGGTAAGCGTTATCATCTACAAAGGCCACCGCGTGATACTGGTCCCCCTGGTACATGGCCATCAGCAGTTGGCGACCGGACTCACCGGCGCCGTAAATGAGGACATTTTCAGACAGGGAGCGCAGTTTCGCCTGATAATAGGCACGTACAATCAGGCGCGTGCCACCAATGCCAAGCAAGGCAAGCCCCCAATAGATAAACGGCGTAGAGCGCGGCACATTAGCCTGGGCAAAAAATAACGTAGCACCCAGGATCAACGTGGAGTAACTGACCGCGATAACAATGGCCCAGATCGCTTGCTGACCCATAAAACGGATCACTGCCCGATACAAGCCTAAACGCAGAAACACTATGGCGCTGATTACTACCGTGACCAGCGCGCACGCGTACTCGACCAATCCCAGTTGAAAATTGAGGTGCCCCCAACGCAGGGCGACCGCCGACCACATGGCGACAGTAACAAAGAGCATGTCCAGGGACAACAAGCAGGCCTGCTTGATATTACGCGGCAGTTCGATGAGCTTTTCGAGAATATCTTTGAGGTTTCCGACGAAGGCGGAAACAGAGCGCGACACGAAACTGCCAATCGGGTTCAGCAAGCCCACTCCTTTCCCTGAAGATAATGACAGGCGCCGTTACAAATTGCTTTTTCAGCGCCCAAAGAAGACGAATTCTACGCGAAATCGCCTATTTTCACCATGCCCCACAGCAGTGGAAGATATGCCAAAATTACCATAATTAATGCGTACTCTGGCATGGATTGAGCCGCCCAGGCCAGTGGGAACAACCACAATGCGTTGATTGCCAGCAGCAACAGGTCAACCAATAGGTGGGATTGCCAGTGGCGGCTCAGGCGCTGGTAGGCGTGCAAGCGGTGCGGCTGGGTTACCGGCTGCCCGCTGCACAAGCGCCACAGCAATGTCCAGGTGGCATCGGTAATGAATGCCGCCAGCAGGATCACCCAACACAGTGGATTGAGCAGCCCCTGAAGCGCACCCAATAGCGCCAGGCCCGCCAGTAAAAAGCCCGTTGGTACACTGCCCGCGTCGCCCATGAATAGTCGTGCCGGTGGCCAGTTCCACACGAGAAAACCCACATGGGCTGCTGCCAGCAACAAACAGAACAGCGCATAGGCATTATTGCCCCCACCGCCGCCCACCCAACTGAGCAAGGCGGCACCGACACAGGCTACGATACACTGTGTTGCCGCGATACCATCTATGCCGTCCATAAAGTTATACAAGTTGAGAAACCACAGCATAGCGAAGACCACAGCACCGGCCGACAGCCAACCCCAGGGCGCATCCAAAGGTAGCCAGGACCACGCCAGCACCGCGCAACACGCCAAATAAAGCAGCATGCGCAGTCGAACGGACAGATTCCACAGGTCATCGACAACCCCCACCAACGTCAGCAACAAAGCAACGCACGCCAGCAACACATAACTGCCATCCCAGGGGGCCGCCAGCAGCAGGCCTAGCATAAACGCCAGCAGCAGTGCCGTGCCGCCCCCGTGCGGTGTTGCCGTGTGATGAGAACTGCGTTCATTGGGCCTGTCCAGCCACTGACGCCGCCTGGCCAGCATTAAATACAGCCAACAAAGTAATACTGAAAAAGTTAAGGTGGCTGCCAGCGCGATCATATCTGCTTACCTCCCACGCTCGCGTCGCTAAACAGAACCTGCTTCAGCTTGTATTGTGGCGCCCAACCGGTGGCCGTTTGCAGTGCCTGATTACTGTACAACTCGGTGCCGAACAGTTTTTCATAGCTGGATCCACGGCTTTGCCTGGAGAGCCAATCCAGCACACGCGCGAGCATGCGCCAGCCCCACAGAGGCAGCCAGTCGCTTCCGCTGCCCTTGCCCGCCGCGCCGCGCAACAGATCATAAACCGTGCGCGTGCTGTAACCGTCGTGTTCACAAGCTATCCAGGTTGACACGCCCGGCGGCTGGCGGTCTCCCAGCAAGCACAGTAATGCCACCAGGTCCGGCAAGGCCAGCATAGATCTGGCGCCTTGCGCCGGAGGGCGCGGCAAGCCCCAGCGCACGGCCCTGGCAAGCAGTCGAAGATTACCCTTGGCCTGGTCTCCGTAAACCAGCGCCGGTCGCACAATAACGACCGACATATCCCCACCCGCAAACTGTTCGCGCAGGGCACACTCGGCGCTCCACTTGGAGGCACCATAGGGGTCATCAGGGATAGTGCATTCTGACTCCGCACGCGCAGCAGTGGAGCTAGCAGGCCCCATGGCCTTAACACTGCTGAGGAAGATAAAACATCGCACCCCGGCGGCCGCCGCCTGCTGCGCGATACTCTCGGTAGCCTGGTGGTTGAGCTGTTGGTAAGCCGCGGGCTCCGCATGCTGATGGGCGACTCCGGCCAGGTGGTAGACCACATCCACCCCGACCAGGTATTCATCTGGAATAGATGTCTCGGCAAGATCGACAGCATGTGTGGAAATACCGCCCGACAGCTCCCCACCACCGTGACTAAGGGCAATAAGCGTATCGCCCCGGGCAACGAGCTGTTGGCAAAGTTGGCGCCCGATAAAACCGGTGGCACCACTGACAAGGCATTTCACTCTATCTGGTCACTGTCACAAAAAAGGGGGCCTAAGCCCCCTCATGATACGGATGCCGTCGGTTTATTCCAATGTAATTAGCGCGCGGTTTTTCTCCAGTGTGGACTGGCCTATCCCTTTTACCTCAGCCAGCTCATCCACCGTGGAAAATGGCCCGTAAGCCTCCCGGTAGCGTACGATTTCCAGAGCCCGCGATTGCCCAATGCCCTTAAGTCCAGCTGCCAGGGCGTTAGCATCCGCAGTGTTGATGTTAATTGTGGCAACAACGGGTGTCGCTGCCGATTGCGCATGGGACGTACTCGGGCCAAGCAGTGCCACACTACTCCCCAGCGCTACCATCAGCGCCATTAGCCAAGCTGCGCTGAATTGCCTAAGTGAAAGAAAAGCCCCGTTGGCCATAGCGGCCTGGGTCCAATTTTGTAACAGAATCAAATTGTTCATCGCATAATCTCCGTATAGCGAACTGCATCCATGCAGGCACCCGTACCGAAGAAAAGTCTAGCAGTGATTTATACCCCGGCGGTCGCCGCGGCCACATTTGATGTTACACGCCCAACCCTAACTCTGCGTGCACCTGCCGCAGCGCGGCTAGAGGATCCTGCGCCCCGGTAATTGAACGACCAATGACCAGGTAATCTGAGCCCAGCGCCATTGCATCCGCCGGAGTCACCACGCGTCGCTGATCATCTGCTGAATCTCCGGCAAGGCGAATACCCGGCGTCACCAGGGTAAAACCCTCCCCTCTGGCGTTACGTAAGTCACTCGCTTCCATGGCCGAACACACCACCCCATCCAGACCGCTGTCGGCAGTCAGCGCCGCCAGGCGTAACACCCGCTCTGCCGGAGTTTCACTGTATCCCAACTCGCGCAAGTCCTCTCCAGTCATACTGGTAAGCACTGTCACGGCGATCAAAAAAGGACGGTTGGCGCGCCCCTGCAGAGCACTGGCCGCCGCCTCCATCATGCGACGGCCACCTGCGGCGTGCACATTGACCATCCACACGCCAAGATCGGCAGCCGCGCGCACCGCGCCCGCGACGGTATTGGGGATGTCGTGGAATTTAAGATCAAGAAATATTTCGAAGCCCATGCCCTGCAGCTGTTCTACCAGTTGCGGACCGCTACGGGTAAACAACTCCTTGCCTACCTTCAGTCGACATAGCTGCGGAGACAGGCGTGCCGCCAGCTCCAGAGCCGGCTCAGCCGATGGAAAATCCAGGGCGACAACAACAGGGCTATTCACTGAGCCGCGACATCCGCAGGCGTGTCGCGCAAACGGCCAACTTCGGCGCGGCTTTTCGCCAGTCGGCGATTAGCCGCGCCAATGGAAGCCCGCTGACGCAGCAGCACAGTGGAGCAGGCCAGCATACCCAGCAGGCCACCGATGGCGAAGGCACTGAGCACCCACAGCGCGATACTGCGTGGCTCCAGGCTGTACACCAGCAGATCCAATGGCACCATAGTCTTGTTTTGCAGGGCAAACAGCATGCCGACAGCAAGCGTCGCCAACACAATCAGGACGGTAATGATTTTACGCAGTATCTTCATGACGGATTCCGCTAGTCCTTGGGTGAGTTAAAAAAAACGGCATGATCCCACGATCATACCGTTTGCTTTGCTCAGGGCAAGTATTCAGCGATAGCGCCGATATGCACCTCACAAACCCATCTGCAAACCCTGGTTAACGCGCTCGCGTAACTCTTTACCAGGCTTGAAATGGGGCACGTATTTTCCGGTCAACTCTACCGCGTCACCGGTCTTTGGGTTGCGCCCGCGACGGGGCTCGCGATAGTGCAGCGAAAAACTGCCAAAGCCGCGTATCTCGATGCGTTCGCCGCCAGACAGCGCCTGGGACATATGCTCCAGGACGGTCTTCACCGCCAGCTCGACATCCTTGGTGGATAACTGGGCCTGGCGCGCCGCGATTGTCTCAATTAATTCACTTTTGGTCATACCGCCTCCTAGACAGAGGTTTTCTTATGGCTTGATGTGCAATAGTCCATATTGTGTACTGTGTAACACAATTGCGCAACTCCTTATTTTTTATAGAGAAAGTGCCCCCTGGCAGGCCTTTTGCAGCCCCGCTGTGTCACACGAGCCGGCACTCGGCAGACTGCCGGCGATCAGGCCGAATAAACCAGCCCCACAAAAAAGGGCTCGCCGAAGCGAGCCCTTTGGAAGATTGGGCCTTAGCCCAGAGAGAACTACTTCTCGCTCATCTGCGCCTTGATCAGGTCACCGATAGTACCCGGAGATGCTGACTCCGCCTCAGTCTCTTTCAGAGACTGCACCGCGTCCTTCTCATCGTCGTAGTCCTTGGCCTTGATGGACAGGGCCAGGCCGCGATTCTTGCGGTCCACAGAGATGATCTTGGCTTCAACAGAGTCACCAACCTTGAACTGGCTGCGTGCATCTTCTACACGCTCACGGCTGATATCAGAAGCCTTCAGGACACCCTCAACTTCGTCTGCCAGCTTGATCACAACCGACTTGGCATCAACTTCAATCACCTCACCAGTGACGATAGAGCCACGGTCATTGGCGGATACGTAGTTGCCGAAGGGGTCGTCTTCCAGCTGCTTGACGCCCAGCGAGATGCGCTCGCGCTCAGGGTCGATGGACAGAATAACTGTTTCGATCTCATCGCCCTTCTTGTAGTTGCGCACCGCTTCTTCGCCAGTCTCGTTCCAGCTGATGTCGGACAGGTGTACCAGTCCGTCAATGTTACCTTCCAGGCCAATGAAGATACCAAAGTCAGTGATTGACTTGATATTACCGGAGATCTTCGCACCTTTAGCATGCTGTGATGCAAAGGCATCCCAGGGGTTCTGCTGGCATTGTTTGATGCCCAGCGAGATACGACGACGCTCTTCGTCAATATCCAGAACCATTACCTCTAGCTCATCGCCCAGATTAACAATTTTGGAGGGATGTACGTTCTTGTTAGTCCAGTCCATTTCAGAGACGTGCACCAGGCCTTCAACACCCTCTTCCAGCTCGGCGAAACAGCCGTAGTCGGTAAGGTTGGTGATACGCGCGTTGACGCGGCTGCCTTCGGGGTAACGTCCAGTGATTTCCACCCATGGATCTTCACCCAGTTGCTTCAGACCCAGTGACACGCGATTACGCTCGCGGTCGAACTTGAGGATCTTAACGTCAATCTCTTGACCAACTTCGACAATCTCGGAAGGATGCTTGATACGCTTCCAGGCCATATCGGTAATGTGCAGGAGGCCGTCTACGCCGCCCAGGTCAACAAACGCACCGTAATCGGTCAGGTTCTTCACGATACCCTTGACGGACATGCCTTCCTGCAGGGATTCCAGCAGTGCGTCACGCTCGACGCTGTTGGCTTCTTCCATCACGGCACGACGCGAAACCACCACGTTGTTGCGCTTTTGATCCAGCTTGATAACTTTGAATTCCAGTTCCTTGCCTTCCAGGTGCAGTGTGTCGCGCACGGGGCGAACATCGACCAGGGAGCCAGGCAAGAATGCGCGGATGGTGTTAATATCCACAGTAAAGCCACCTTTGACCTTGCCGTTGATAACACCCATAACCACTTCTTCTGCTTCGTGAGCCGCTTCAAGGTCTTTCCAGGCCTCGGCGCGCTTGGCTTTTTCACGTGACAGTTTGGTCTCACCGAAACCGTCTTCGACAGCTTCCAGAGCAACCTGCACTTCATCACCAATATTCAGCGTACATTCGCCACTGGCATCGATGAACTGGGCACGAGGGATAACACCTTCAGATTTGAGACCTGCGTGTACAGTGACCCACTCGTTATCTATGTCGATAATCACACCGGTTACGATAGAACCGGGCTTCATGTCGACGGTTTTCAGACTTTCTTCAAATAGTTCGGCGAAGGATTCGCTCATTACACATTACCTGTAAATAGTTGATTGGGTGGTCGCCCACCTCTACCGTGTCTCCAGTCGACCCGGGTCATCCATAATAAACTGTCTCCACAAACCCTGACTGGACTCAGTTGCGGGAACAGCATCTATTGCCATTTAAAAGGAGTTAGCAGCAATTCACTGCTAGATAAGACCTTTTTCTTCCACTTTCCGCATCGCCAGCTGAAATACTTCAGCGATTGGCGATGCCGTACTGTCGATGATAATGGCGTCTTCTGCGGCTATCAGTGGCGAGGCTTCACGACTGCTGTCGCGTTCGTCTCGCTCCTGGATGTCCTCAAGAAGGCGCGGCAGACTAACATTTTCTCCCTTTGCAATCAACTGCTTATAGCGCCTCTCGGCGCGCTCTTCGGCACTCGCGGTAAGGAAAAATTTAAGCGGTGCCGAGGGAAAAACCACGGTGCCCATGTCGCGGCCATCGGCAACCAGACCGGGTGCGCGCCTGAATTCGCGCTGCCGCGACAGCAAGGCCTCGCGCACCGTGACAATAGCGGCGACGGTTGAGGCTCCACGACCTCCCTCCTCCGTGCGAATCGCACGGCTGACATCCTGACCCTTATAGGCAACCAGGATTTCACCACTGGCTGCGGCGCTAAAGCTGACGTCCAGGTGTCGGGCAATCTCGGTCACTGCGGGCTGATCATCCCAGCTAACGCCCTCGATCAGGCAGGCTTGCCCAGTGACCCGGTACAGTGCCCCGCTATCCAGGAAGTGCCAACCCAGGGTATCAGCCAGCATATGGCTGATTGTGCCCTTGCCGGCGCCACTGGGACCATCAACGGTAATAACAGGAGCCGACATAGACATCGCTTAACCCGCCACGGTGGATATTTGCAGACCCAGACCGCGGGTCAGAGCATCGAAGCCCGGGAAGGATGTGGCCACGTGGTCACAATCGAGAACCCGAATTTCCTGCTGTGCGCGCAGCGCTGCAACAGCGAAGGACATGGCTATGCGATGATCATGGAAGGTGTGAATCACACCGCCACCCAGAGTGCCGCCGTCGATGATAATGCCATCATCAAGAATTTCATTGGCGATACCCAGGGTTGTCAGGCCCTCTGCCATAGCCGCTATGCGATCACTCTCTTTGACCCGCAGTTCTTCCGCACCACGCAGCACCGTGCGCCCCTGCGCGCAGGCCGCGGCGATAAACAAGGCGGGGAATTCGTCGATGGCCAGGGGTACCTGGTCCTCGGGGATTTCGATACCGTGCAACGGCGCGTGGCGCACACGAATGTCTGCCACCGGCTCACCGCCCACCTCTCGTTCGTTGCGCAGAGTGATATCCGCACCCATCAGCTTGAGAATATTCAACACGCCGATGCGCGTGGGATTGATGCCCACGTGAGTCAAAAGGAGATCCGAACCGGGCGCAATACTCGCCGCCACCAGCAAGAAGGTGGCAGAAGAAATATCTGCGGGGACATCAATATCCGCAGCCTGTAGACGGCCACCCCCCTGCAAAGAAATAACCCCGTTATCATTCTGCACCGGGTAGCCAAACCCACGCAGCATACGCTCAGTATGGTCACGGGTAGGCGCTGGCTCGGTCACCGAAGTTCTACCCTGGCTGTACAGCCCTGCCAATAGCACACAGGATTTCACCTGGGCACTGGCCATGGGCAGGTCGTAGTGAATACCCTGTAACGCCTGACCACCTTTGACCCGCAATGGCGGCCTGCCGCCCTCGGCCGCACTGAGTTGCGCACCCATCAGGCTCAGCGGGTCAATCACCCTGCCCATGGGGCGCCCACACAGTGACGCATCACCCGTCAGCACGCTATCGAAAGCCTGGCCCGCCAACAAACCGGACAGCAGGCGGATGCTGGTTCCGGAATTCCCCAGGTCAAGCTCGTCATGGGGTGCTTGCAGGCCGTGGAGCCCCACACCGTGAATAGTTACCTGGCCAGCATGCGGGCCCTCAATCTCCACCCCCATGGCGCGAAACGCCGCCACGGTGGCCAGCGCGTCATCACCTTCCAGAAAACCACTCACCCGGGTAGTACCCTCGGCGAGAGCTCCCAGCATAATAGAGCGATGCGATATCGACTTGTCCCCGGGGACCCGGACTTCGCCGGTGATCGTGCCACCGGGCAGCAGATTGAATTCCATAGTGCTCAATATTCCTGAAATTTGTGTCGCAACATCGTTAAGACTTGCGTTAAGACTTGCGTTCGGCCAGTAGCGTGGCGAACTCATCCCGAGCCTGCTTGGCCCGACTGAACGTTGCGTGGAGCCGCTCCGCATCCTGCGCCGCTACCGCAGTGCGCAGCCCGGCCAGATGCTCACTGAACGTATCGATTGCGTTAAGCAAAGCGTCCTTGTTGGCGATAGCTATGTCACGCCACATCACCGGATCACTGGAGGCAATGCGGGTAAAATCGCGAAAGCCACCGGCGGCAAAGCGAAAGATATCTGCACTGGTATCCGACTGCGCCAACGCATCCACCAGGGCATAGGCCAACACATGTGGCAGGTGGCTGGTCGCTGCCAGCACCGCATCGTGGTCTGCCACACTCATAGACACCACCTCGGCCCCAGTACTGGCCCACATGGCACGGACTAGTTCGACAGCAGCAGGGTCATTGCCTTCTTCCGGGGTGAGAATCACCCGGTGATCGCGAAACAGCTCAGGATCTGACGCGTCCACACCACTGCGCTCGGACCCTGCAATCGGGTGCGCGAGCACCAGTTGCGGCGGCATCTCTCCAGCCCAGGACTGCCTCGCGGCTGCCAATAAATTGCCTTTGACACTGGCCGCGTCAGTAATTATCGGTGAATCAGCCCTGCCCCGTACACGCTCAAGAATCTGCCTCAGCAGATCCGCGGCCACCAGGGTGGGTGCGCACAGTACCAGGATATCCGCCTGCTCAATCACCTCGTCGAGGTCCAGAGTAAACGCATCGATAACACCCAGCTCTACGCCACGTCGCAGCGACGGCTCACGATAGCCATAGCCAAGAAATCGTCGGGAAAAACCACTGGCACGAAGTGCCCTCGCCAGGGAACCTCCAATCAGGCCCAGCCCCAGAATGGCCACTGTGTCTGTACGGTAGCTCACGACGACACTACAACACTGCCAGCGGGTAGGAACCCAGGGGCTTCAACAGGATAGACTGCTCCTCTAACTCCGCCAGAATGGTAGCGATGTTGTCGTCCTGCACATGCCCCTCAAATTCTATAAAGAACACGTAGGCCCACTTTTCTGTCCGCGATGGCCGCGTGTCTATGCGGGTAAGACTGACGCCACCACGCCGAAACGGCTCCAGCAAGGTAAACAGCGCACCCGGTTTATTGCGACTCGCCACCACGATAGAGGTCTTATCGTGACCACTGGGGGGCACTTCTTCGCGGCCAATAACCAGAAAGCGGGTAGTGTTATCGGCGTAGTCCTCGATATGCTCGGCCAACTTCTCCAGCTGGTAAGCCTCCGCCGCCATATCACCGGCAACGGCCGCTACACCAGGGGTATTTAGCGCCAATCGTGCCGCCTCACCATTACTGCTCACCGCCACGCGCTCTACTTTAGGCCAGTGCCTGTCCAGCCAGTTGCGGCATTGGGCCAGCGCCTGCTGGTGGGCACAGATACGGGTAATGCTCTCAGCATCAGTGTGCGCAGCTGCCAACAGGTGATGCCCGATACGCATCTCCACCTCGCCGGAAATCTTTAACGGCGAATCCATGAAACTGTCCAGAGTATGACTGACCATGCCCTCGGTGGAGTTCTCCACCGGCACCACGCCATAGTTGCATTCACCGGACTCGACCTGGGCAAAGACCGCATCAATAGTTGTCTGGGGCACACAAATCGCGGCATGACCGAAGTGCTTGATGGATGCCGCCTGGGTAAAAGTACCCTCTGGTCCGAGGTAGGCCACCTGCAGCGGTCGCTCCAGGGCCAGACAGGCGGACATCACCTCACGAAAGATATGCGCCACGGTCTCACCGACCAGGGGGCCCTCGTTGCGCTCCATGATTCGCCGCAATACCTGAGCCTCACGCTCGGGGCGGTAAAAGACCACCTCGGCCTCCGGTTCACCGCGCTCACGGGCTGTATTGACCTCATCCAGCTTGATTTCGGCTACCCGTTGGGCACATTTCGCCCGGCGATTGATTAGCGCCTGAATGTCCTGGTCGATGGCATCAATATCTGCCCTGACCTGATCGAGATTCCTGTCGTCAGCCATGGGTAGCCTAAGCGTTGCGTTGCTCGAAATCTTGCATAAAGGCGATCAGTGCATCCACCGCCGCCTCACTCACTGCATTGTAGAGGCTGGCGCGCATACCGCCCACCGAACGATGCCCCTTGAGATTAAGCAGCCCGGCCGCCTCTGACTCCTGCAGGAAGACTTTGTCCAGACCGGCATCAGCCAGTGTGAAGGGTATATTCATCAGCGATCGACTGGCCAACTCCACCGGGTTGGCATAGAAGTCGCTACCATCGATGGCCGCATACAGTTTCTCTGCCTTGCGCCGGTTTATCTGTTCCATCGCTGGCAAACCGCCCTGCTGCTGCAGCCAATCAAATACCAGGCCAGCGAGGTACAAGGCGAAAGTGGGCGGCGTGTTGTACATGGAGTCGTTGTCGGCGGCGACCTGCCAATTGAGCATCGCGGGACATTTATCATCAGCGTTGCCCAGCAGATCACGGCGCACAATCACCAGGGTGAGACCGGCGGGTCCGATGTTTTTCTGCGCCCCGGCATAGATAACACCGAAATCACTGACCTCGATCGGCCGCGACAAAATCGTGGAAGACATATCGGCTACCAGGGGCACATCCGCCTGGGGCGTCCAGAAATACTCTACTCCACCAATGGTCTCATTGGGGGTGTAGTGCAAATAAGCCGCGCCGCTATCCACTTGCCAGCTATCCCTGGGGGGAATAGTAGAGAATTTCGTGTCTTCTGAACTGGCGACTACATTCACATTGCAATAGCGCTTCGCTTCAGCGATCGCCTTTTTTGACCACTGCCCGGTATTCACATAATCCGCAGCGTTGTTGGAACCCAGCAGATTCAGCGGCACAGCAGAAAACTGGGTGCTCGCCCCACCCTGCAGGAACAGTACCGCGTAGTCATCGGAGATACCCAGTAACTCGCGCAAGGTGCGCTCGGCGCGCTCTGCGACACTCATCACTTCAGGGCTGCGGTGGCTCATTTCCATCAGGGAAAGGCCGGCACCGTGCCAGTTCAGCATCTCATCTCGGGCTATTTCCAGTACCGCCTCAGGCACTGCAGCCGGCCCGGCGCAAAAATTGTAACAACGATCCATTTTACTTGTGTCCTTGATATCGCTTGCGGAAGACGCCTATTCGACGTCGCCTTCAGTTGTTTCATCCTCGTATTCCACCTCAGGGGCGGGCTCATCGATACGCTCAACGCCTACGATACTCTCGCCTTCCTTGGTGCGAATAACACGCACGCCCTGGGTATTGCGGCCCAGCACAGACACTTCGTCCGTCCGCGTCCTGACCAGGGTGCCCTGGTTGGAAATCAGCATCAGTTCATCGCCTTCAAATACCTGGACCGCGCCCACCAACTTGCCATTACGGTCACTGGTAGACATAGCGATCAAACCCTTGCCGCCGCGACCCTTGGTGGGAAAGTCCTCGATCACTGTGCGCTTGCCATAGCCGTTCTCACTGACCGTGAGCACCTTGCCGTCTGGCTGCGGGATGATCAATGAGATCATCTGGTGTTCATCACCCAGACGAATACCACGCACGCCACGCGCGGTACGACCCATCGCGCGAATATCACCTTCTTTAAAGCGTACCGCCTTACCTTCAGAGCTGAACAACATCACGTCGCAGCTGCCGTCAGTAACCGCCGTGCCCACCAGCACATCACCTTCTTCCAGCGCCAGGGCGCGCAGCCCCACACTGCGCTGACGGGCAAAGTCGGTCAACGCTGTCTTCTTCACAGTACCGTTAGCAGTTGCCATGAAAATGTAGTGGCCTTCGGTGTATTCCTCTACCGGCAAAATAGATGTCACCCGCTCACCCGCTTCCAGGGGCAACAGGTTAACCATGGGTCGGCCGCGGCTATTACGCCCTGCCAGGGGAATCTGGAAGACCTTCAGCCAATAGACCTTGCCCAGGTTGGAGAAACACAAAATAGTGGCGTGCGTGCTGGCAATCAGCAGATGCTCCACAAAATCTTCATCCTTGACCGCGGTAGCCGACTTACCCGTGCCACCCCGACGCTGTGCCTGATAATCCGTCAGTGGCTGGGTCTTGGCGTAACCACCGTGTGAGATGGTCACTACCCTGTCCTCTTCGGTAATCAGGTCTTCTACGGTCAGGTCGTGCTGCGACGCAGTAATTTCAGTGCGCCGCTCATCGCCGTACTCGGCGACGATGTCCTCCAATTCCTGGCGAATGACCAGCTTGAGACGGTCTGAATCACCGAGAATATCGAGAAAATCGGCTATTTCACGCAGCCTTTCCTGGTATTCACTCAGTAGTTTCTCATGCTCCAGTCCGGTCAGACGATGCAGGCGCAATTCCAAAATAGCCTGTGCCTGGACCGGTGACAGGTAATACATGCCCTCGCGCAGGCCGTATTGCGGCTCCAGGTTATCCGGGCGACAGGCATCTTCGCCAGCGCGTTCCAGCATGCCGATAACGTCTCCGGGCTTCCAGGACTGAGCGAGCAGTTTCTCGCGCGCCTCGGACGAACTGGGCGAGGCCTTGATCAGCGCAATGACCGGGTCAATATTGGTCAATGCAATCGCCAGGCCTTCCAGTATATGTCCACGCTCGCGCGCCTTGCGCAACAGGTACACGGTACGCCGCGTTACCACCTCGCGGCGGTGGCGTATAAAGGCCTCGATGATCTCCTTAATATTGAGGATCTTTGGCTGCCCGTCGACCAGGGCCACCATGTTGATACCGAATACCGTCTGCAGTTGAGTCTGTGAGTACAGGTTGTTGAGCACCACATCGCCAATTTCACCACGACGCAGTTCTATCACCACGCGCATGCCGTCTTTATCGGACTCGTCACGCAGCTCGGTAATACCTTCTATCTTCTTCTCCTTGACCAATTCGGCAATACGCTCGATCAGACGCGCCTTGTTTAATTGGTAAGGAAGTTCGTGAATCAGGATAATGTCTTTGCCGCGCTTCTCATCG
This sequence comes from Gammaproteobacteria bacterium, assembly GCA_024686215.1. Classification (GTDB taxonomy): domain Bacteria; phylum Pseudomonadota; class Gammaproteobacteria; order Pseudomonadales; family Halieaceae; genus JAACFI01. The sequence goes on from JAIBDN010000010.1 coordinate 35,129, forward strand.
GTGATGACCTCGGCCCGTGCGCGCACATAGATACGCCCACGACCGGTGCGGTATGCCTGTATGATCCCGGCGCGGCCATTGATGATGGCACCGGTGGGGAAATCCGGACCCGGAATGTGTTCCATCAAGTCATCAACGGTTAGATCTGGATCGGCAATCAAGGCCAGGCAGGCGCTGATCACTTCCGTCAGGTTATGCGGTGGTATATTGGTAGCCATGCCCACCGCGATACCCGAGGAGCCATTGATCAGTAAGTTGGGCACGCGGGTTGGCATAACCGCGGGGATACGCTCAGTACCGTCATAGTTATCGACAAAATCGACGGTTTCCTTGTCCAGATCAGACAGTATGGAATGGGCGATTTTGCGCATGCGTATCTCGGTGTAACGCATGGCTGCGGCGGAGTCGCCGTCTACCGATCCGAAGTTACCCTGGCCGTCCACCAGCATATAACGCAGCGAGAACGGCTGCGCCATGCGCACAATGGTGTCATATACCGCAGAATCGCCATGCGGGTGGTATTTACCGATGACATCACCTACGACACGGGCAGATTTCTTGTAGGCCTTGTTCCAGTCGTTGTTCAGCTCATTCATGGCGAACAATACCCGGCGGTGAACCGGTTTGAGGCCGTCGCGCACGTCCGGCAGGGCCCTACCTACAATCACGCTCATGGCGTAATCCAGGTACGACTGCTTCATCTCGTCCTCGATATTTACGGGAACAATTTCTTTAGCTAGCTCACCCATTTACAACGGTTTCCTTTCGACTTGCGAAGATACTTTTTATGACTGTGTGACCCGGCTCATAGATGCCCGACCTGCCCCGCGAGTAATGCTCTGCACCCGCGAAAACTAACCGCCAATTATACGGGAAGATAGGCCTTACTCGCCATGTTTTTACAGAATTTCGCGGTCATTCAGGCAAGTTTTGCGCATTTGCGGTTATACTTTCGCGCTGAACTGCCCGCGCCTCTGGTGCGGGCTCTGCCAAGCTGGCGCCAGGATACAAAACCGGCTATTTATTGAGCAATTCTGGCGCGCACACCGGACCCGGACAGGACGCCAATGAGCACAGCATTACAGGCGGTAGACACGCTTATTCATCCGGGCTGGATAGTGCCGGTGGTGCCTCGTGGCACGGTTCTGGAAAACTACAGCATCGCGCTCAGCGGCGACCGCATCAGTGCGCTGCTACCGCGCAAAGAAGCCGACAATATCCAGGCCAACCGCGTACTGGAATTACCCCAACACGCTCTCATGCCGGGGCTGATCAACTGCCATGGTCACGCCGCAATGTCACTGCTGCGCGGGTTTGCCGACGACCAGCCCCTGATGGCCTGGCTGGAACAGCACATCTGGCCGGCCGAGGCGGCGCATGTCAGTGCACAGTTCGTGCGTGACGGTACGGAACTGGCTATTGCCGAGATGATACGCAGCGGCACCACCACATTCAGCGATATGTACTTTTTCCCCGATGCCAGTGCAGAAACCGCCCAACGGCTGGGCATGCGTTGCCAGATAAGCTTTCCCGTACTGGATTTTCCGACAGCCTGGGCACAAAACGCCGATGAATACATCAGCAAAGGCCTGGCGGTGCGCCACGACCTCAGGCACAGCGACCTGATCAGCGTGTGTTTTGGGCCACACGCGCCCTATACCGTGTCTGAGGAGAATTTGTCCAAGGTGGTCATGTTGGCGGCGGAGCTGGATGTCGGAGCGCAAATTCACCTGCATGAGAGCAAGGGGGAAGTCCTGCGCGCGGTAGAACAAAACGGCGAGCGCCCCATCGACACCCTGCACCGCCTGGGCATGATCGGCCCGCGAACCCAGTGTGTGCATATGACCGACCTGGGCGACCAGGACATATCCTTGCTAGCGCAAACGGGTGCCAGCGTGGTGCACTGCCCGCAATCCAATATGAAGCTGGCCTCAGGTAGTTGCCCGGTGCAAAAGCTTATCGAAAAAGGGGTCAACGTGGCATTGGGGACAGACGGTGCCGCCAGTAACAATGACCTGAACATGTTCGGGGAAATGCAAACTGCAGCACTGCTGGCCAAGCTCCACACTGGCGATGCCACCGCCTTGTCTGCGGCAGACGCACTGGCCATGGCCACTATAAACGGGGCCCGTGCACTTGGCCTGGAACAGCGCACCGGCAGCCTGGAGGTAGGCAAGCAGGCAGACCTGATCGCCGTTGACCTGTCGGGGCCGGAAACCCAGCCGCTGTATCACCCTCTATCGCAACTGGTGTACGCCTGCAACGGCAGCCAGGTCAGCCACAGCTGGATCGCGGGGCAAGTGGTCATGGAACAGCGACAACTTACCCACATTGACCTGAACGCCCTGTCAGCGCGTATTGATAGCTGGCAGGCAACCATCCATAAATCCGAAGAGCGTTAACCATGAGCAGCAACATTAACGTAGACCCCCAGGAGATCGCCAAGTTCGAGGCACTGGCCTCGCGCTGGTGGGATCGCAGCAGTGAATTCAAACCCTTGCACGAGATCAATCCCCTGCGCGCCAACTACATCGATGAACATTCGCCGGTCGCCGGAAAACGCTTGGTGGATGTCGGCTGTGGCGGCGGCATCCTGGCTGAGGCCATGGCCCAGCGCGGCGCCGATGTCACCGGCATTGATATGGGAGAGGCTCCACTGGCTGTGGCCGAATTGCACAAAGTGGAATCAGGCGTGGAGGTGGACTACCAACTGTCCACAGCAGAACAGCTGGCCGCGCGTGAACCCGAGAGTTTCGATATTGTGTGCTGCCTGGAGATGCTGGAGCACGTGCCAGACCCCGCGGCCGTGATCGCCGCTTGTGCCACCCTGGCCAAGCCCGGTGCGGCACTGTACTTTTCGACCATTAATCGCAACCCCAAGGCATTTGCCTTCGCCATTGTCGGTGCAGAGCACATCCTGCAGCTGTTGCCTGCGGGCACTCACGAGTACGCGAAGTTCATCAAACCCTCTGAGCTTGGCAGCTGGATTCGCGATGCTGGCTTGCTCCTGCAAGACATGACCGGACTCACCTACAACCCGCTCACCCAACGTTACAAACTCAACCCCAGGGACGTCGGCGTGAACTATAGGGTACGCGCGGTGAAGCCCGCATGAGTCGTGCCGCAAACGGTTTGCGCGCCGTCATCTTCGACCTGGACGGCACCCTGGTAGACACCGCTGACGAGTTTGTTCCGGTGGTACAGGCATTGCGTGCCGAACACGGACGCGAACCCATGGACGCCCAGCGCATTCGCGCCTCCGTATCCAATGGCGCCAGGGCCCTGGTGAGCCTTGGTCTGGACATGCATGAGGATGACCCTGGATTTGAAAGCAAACGGCTGCGCCTGCTGGACCTCTACAGCGAAGTTCTGGGCAGTATCGCGCGCCCCTACCCCGGCATCCTGGAGTTACTCGACGAATTACAGCAACGCGGTATTACCTGGGGCATAAGCACCAACAAACCAAAAGCCTACACCGAGCCACTGATGCGCAAGCTCGACATGCAGCCCGCGGCGGGCAGCGTGGTGTGTCCCGACGACGTCACTAACCGCAAACCCCACCCGGAGTCTTTGTACCGCAATTGCCGCGAACTGGATTGTGCGCCGCACCAGGCGATTTATGTCGGTGACCACCTGCGAGATATAGAGGCCGGGCGCAGCGCAGGCATGTATACGATAGCGGCTGCCTACGGTTACATTGAACCTGGCGATGATCCCGCCCGGTGGGGCGCTGACGCGATTGCCGCCAACAGCACCGACCTTAGCGCACTGATCCTGGCCAAACAGTAAAGAGACAGCCCCATGACAATTCATCATGCACCCGCCGACTACCACCCCCCCCGCGACCTGTTACACGGCAAAACCCTGTTGGTAACCGGTGCAGGCGACGGCATCGGCCGCGCCGCGGCACTCAGCTACGCGCAGCACGGCGCCACTGTCATTTTGCTGGGCCGTACCGCCAGCAAACTGGAAGCGGTCTATGATGAAATCGAGACAATGGGCGGCCCGCAACCCGGCATGGCAGAACTGGACCTGGCGGCAGCCACGCCGGAGAACTGCATCACCCTGGCTGCAGGCCTGGAGAGCGAATTTGGGCACATCGACGGCCTGCTGCATAACGCCAGCGTGCTGGGCGAGCGGCGCCCCATCGAAAGTGCGAATTACGCGGCCTGGCAGGAAGTGATGCAGGTAAACGTCAACGCCCAGTTCCTGCTGACGCGCTATCTGCTGCCTCTACTGCAAGCCGCGCCCAGTGCATCAATCATTCTTACCTCTTCAGGTGTAGGTCGCACCGGCAAGGCTTACTGGGGCGCCTACGCAGTTTCTAAATTTGCCACCGAGGGTTTCATGCAGGTCTTGGCCAGTGAGTTGGAAAACACGTCAAAGATACGGGTTAACAGCCTCAACCCCGGCGCCACCAACACCGCGATGCGGCGCACGGCCTATCCTGCGGAGCACCCGGATACCAATCCGTCTGCTGCAGACATTATGGCCTGCTATCTGTATTTGATGGGGGATGACAGCCGCGACGTCACCGGGCAGATGTTTGCGGCTCAATAGATAGATGTGGCGAGCCAGGCCGCGGGATGCATATTACGCACCCGCCAGGGGCGCTTACCTGGGTCGGCGCGGCCGGGACGACGTGGGGCCGCGACCACCGCGCTTACCGAACTGACGCTCCATCACTTCACGTTCTTTGACCGTGGTGCGCTGCACATCTTTGATCGGTAGATCTGTCATGCGGTACAGACTTTTGATTTCCTTATTATCGAGTTCCACCCACTGCCCCTGTTTGACCCGCGAAGGGATAAACACGTCACCGTAGCGCACCCTTTTCAAGCGCGACACGGTAAGGCCCTGGGATTCCCACAAACGGCGCACCTCGCGATTGCGACCCTCCATCAGCACCACATAGAACCAGTGATTAATGCCGTCTCCACCACCGTCCTGGATATCCGCAAACCGGGCCACACCGTCCTCCAGCGTGACGCCTTCCAGCATGCGCGCCAGCATTGACTCATCCCACTCGCCCATTACGCGCACCATATACTCACGCTCAATATTGGACGACGGATGCATCAGGGCATTGGCCAGGTCACCGTCAGTGGTAAACAACAACAGGCCCGAGGTGTTGTAATCCAGGCGACCGATGGATATCCAACGTCCGGATTTCAGTTTTGGCAAACGTGCGAAAACCGTGCGCCTGCCCTGGGGGTCATCGCGCGTGCATACTTCTGCAGTGGGCTTGTGATAAAGAATACAGCGAGTTTTTTCTGCCGGAACCCGCTCCAGCGGCTTGCTGTCTACCACTATGCGAGATTTATCGTCTACCCTGTCGCCCAACTTGGCCGTCTTGCCATTGACGTCAATACGCCCGGCCTGAATCCAGGTCTCCATTTCACGCCGGGAGCCCAGACCACAGCGGGCCAGGACTTTCTGTAATTTCTCACCGGGTATGGGCTTGTTCTCTGCGCTCTCGGTAGTTTCGGGATCGACAGGGGTTTTACTCTCAACGGGTGAACGCTGGGGGCGGCGAGCACCGGCTCCTCTGGATGGTTTACGACTCATAGGATAGTGGGTCTCAGGCCCGGGTTTCAGATTCGGTGCCTTCCGCGCCGGGTTCGCCGTCATCGGCAGCGCCGTCTATGTCTTGCTGCTCTTCGCTATCTGCGGCCTGCGGTTCGGAAAACCTGGCGGCGACGGCTGCGAGATCCAGGGGAGTGGTATCTGCAAGACTGGCTTCTTGTTCGAGATCAGTCGCCTCTTCGGACTCCCCTGCAGGGACTGCTGGCGCAGCTACATCCTGTTCTGGCTCAGGCGTCTGCTCTGCTATCGCTGCGCTTTGCTCGACAGTATCAGTGGTGTCGCCAGTGTCCTCGTGTTCGGCCTGCGCGCCCTCCTCTGTGGCGGCAGGTACGTGCTCTGTGCCCCCTACAACTGTAAGGCCCGGCATGCCCCCGTCTTGTTCGGCAGCACCGCTATCGAGGCCCGGGACAGGATCAGTAAAGCCGAGTTCAGCGTTCAGTGTTTCCAGGTCGCGTATCTCCGCCAGCGCGGGTAATTGATCCAGGCTTTTCAGGTTGAAATAGTCCAGGAACTGGCGTGTAGTGGCATACATCGCCGGGCGACCAGGCACATCGCGGTGGCCAACCACGCGAATCCACTCACGCTCGTGCAGGGTTTTGACAATATTGGAGCTCACCGCGACACCGCGAATTTCCTCGATTTCACCGCGGGTAATGGGCTGGCGATAGGCTATCAGCGCCAGGGTTTCCAGCAGTGCGCGGGAGTACTTCTGCGGACGCTCCTGCCACAGTCGCGCCACCCAGGGGCTCAATGACTGGCGTACCTGAAAGCGAAAACCGCTGGCCACTTCCTGCAGTTCGAAACCGCGCTCGTCACAACGCTCGGCAACTTCTTTAAGCGCCTCACGTATAGCGGTATTTTCCGGGCGCTCATGCTCTTCAAACAGCTCGCCCAGTTGTGGCACGGTCATCGGCCTACCCGCTGCCAGCAGTGCGCCTTCGATAATCTGCACCAAGCCTATTTCCGACATAACTTATTCCGACCTTGCCTTAACGTGGATGGGACCGAAGCTTTCGGTCTGCACGATCTCCACCAATGCTTCCTTGATTAATTCCATTACCGCCAGGAAGGTCACAACCACCCCGAGGCGGCCTTCCTGCGCCGTAAACAACGACACGAAAGGTACAAACTGCTGTCCGGACAGCTTTTCCAGCACATCCGACATACGCTCCCGGGTGGACAGGGCCTCACGCTGAATATGGTGACTTTCGTACATATCTGCACGTCGCAAAACGTCTCCCAGGGCCAACAGTAGCTCGCGCATGTCTACATCAGGGTCCGGGCGGGTGCGATTAATATCGGGCGGATTGGCACTGCCCACCCAGGTATCACGTTCCAGGCGCGGCATTTCTTCGATGTCCTCCGCCACCTTCTTAAAGCGTTCGTACTCCTGCAGGCGACGTATCAACTGCGCCCGGGGGTCTTCTTCGTCATCTTCTATGCCGGTAGAACGCGGCAGCAACATGCGTGACTTGATCTCGGCCAGCATCGCTGCCATCAACAGATACTCTGCAGCCAACTCAAACTGCATGGCGTCCATCAGGTCCACGTAGTGCATGTACTGTTCGGTAATTTTCGAGACGTCCACTTCCAGGATATCCAGATTCTGCCGCCTGATCAGGTACAGCAGTAAATCCAGCGGGCCCTCAAAGGCCTCGAGAAACACCTCCAGAGCCTGGGGTGGGATATACAAATCCTTGGGGAGTTCGGTGACCGCCTGGCCCAACACTACGGCAAAAGGCATTTCACCCTGCTGTGGTCCGGTGGAATCGTACTGGCTGACGGGGCTAGCCACGTCGCCTTCGGCCGCTGCAGGAGCTTCGGGATTGGTTTCGTTGGCTGACACGTCGTTGCTACCCATTTTAATGTAAGGCGCCTGGGGCACAGTATACCTGACTAATCTTCAAAAGGCGCAACATCTCCCTTGCCGGCACGCAACACCAGCGGCACATCATCCGCCAGATCCACGACCGTGGTTGCCTCCATGCCGCAGTAGCCACCGTCGATTACCAGGTCGACCTCGTGTTCAAGAATTTCACGAATATCGTAGGGGTCAATAAGGGGCAGATCTTCCCCCGGCATGATCAGGGTGACACTCATCAGTGGCTCGCCCAGATCCTCCAGCAACGCCGAGGCCACACGATTATCCGGCACTCTCAGACCCACCGTCTTGCGTTTGGGGTGCATCAGCCGCCGGGGGACTTCAGACGTGGCCTTAAGAATGAAGGTATAAGGCCCAGGTGTGCAGTGCCGCAGCAGCCGGTAAGCGCTATTGTCCACCTTGGCGTAAGTGGATATCTCCGACAGATCTCGGCATACCAGGGTGAAATTATGGCGGTCGTCGAGCTTGCGAATACGGCGAATTCTATCCAGCGCGCTCTTGTCACCGATATGGCACCCAAGGGCATAGGCGGAGTCGGTGGGATAGACCACTACCCCGCCCTGGCGGATAATATCCACGGCCTGACTCACCAGGCGCGCCTGGGGATTATCCGGATGTATCTGGAAAAACTGACTCAAGGTTAACTACGCTCCCGGTGCTGGAGAAGAGGTTGCAAAGCGTTCCCAAACACCGCGCAGCCCATCAAGTGGCGGTAATTCTACACCGAGTTGCGCAGCGTAGGGCGCATCACGATGAAAATCACTGCCCAGGGATACCTCCAGTTCCAATTCTGTGGCCAGTCGCGCCAGTTGTCCCGTCTGGTCAGGGCTCTGCCTGCCGCTGAGCAGTTCGATGGCTGCGCCACCAGCGGCCGCGAAGTCTATTACCAGACGGCGCAGCTTCATGCGCGTAAAACGGTACTTCAGAGGGTGGGCCAGTATCGCCACACCGCCCGCGGCCACAATCCACTCAGTGACCTCAGCCAACCCTGGCCAGAAGGCCTTCACATCGCCAATCTTACCCTGGCCCAGATAGCGGTCGAAAGCCTGACTATGATCCGCTACATGTCCCTGCTCGACCATCCAGGTGGCAAAATGCGGGCGCCCCAATTGACTGGTTCCCGCCTCGGCCCTGGCCCCTTCCAGCGCGCCGGGAAAGCCCTGCTTCTCCAGCCGCTGGGCAATCTTGATACCGCGCTCACGCCGCGCCCGGTCAAGCCGCGCCAACCCCTCGCGCATAACCGGGGCCGCCACATCCATATCCAGGCCCAGCACATGAATGGTGGTACCGGACCAGCGGCAGGAAAATTCTACGCCCGATAGCAACCGCATAGACGAAGATTTGTGCGTATAATAATCTGCTGCCGCTTGATAACCCGCCACGGTGTCGTGGTCGGTGATCGCCAGCAGCTCAATGTTTCTCGCCAGCGCCCGCTCTATCATCTCGCTGGGCTGCAGCGCGCCGTCAGAAGCAGTGGTGTGGGTATGGAAGTCGATCAGCACAATCTTTACACTTAGCGCCACGCACCGGAGTCAACCGGTTCGGGCTCAATAATTAAGGAAGCGGGCATGGTAACAGCCGCAGTACACCAGAATCCATGAAGCAATTAGCCGAATTTGTACCTATTGTCCTGTTTTTCATTGTTTACCAGTTAAAAGGTGAAAATGTCTCCCTGGGCAGCTGGGAATACACCTTTGATGGCATTTTTAGCGCCACTGCCGTGCTGATGGCGGCAACTGCACTGCAGGTTGCTTTCAACTATGCGCTTACCCGGGAATTCGAAAAGCGGCAGGTATGGTTACTCCTGGCAGTAGTGATTTTCGGTGGCGCGACGCTGGTTTTTCGCAACCAGATGTTTATTCAATGGAAACCCACCATCTTTAACTGGGTACTGGCCGTCGCTTTTGGCGGTTCCCAGTTTGTCGGTGACAAAAACCTGATGGAGCGCACCCTGGGAAGCCAGATTCACCTGCCAAAAACCGTGTGGACTCGACTCAATGGGTTGTGGGTAGCCAATTTTGCTATCGTGGGGGCACTCAACCTGGTAGTGGCCTACGGCTACAGTGAAGAGGCCTGGGTCAGCTATAAGCTGTACTCGGCCATCGGCTTTACCTTGCTTCTTACCCTACTCACCGCTCTGCTGATCAGCCCGCACCTGAAAGAAGAGCCGCTAACTGAAGAACGGGAAACCTAAGGTATGCACTACGCTATCCTCTGTGAAGATATCGCCAATAGCCTGCCGCTGCGCCAACAGGCCAGACCCGCCCACCTCGAGCGCATACAAACACTGGTAGACCAGGGGCGCCTACTGGTGGCTGGCCCGCATCCAGCACTGGACACCGAGGATCCCGGCGATGCCGGTTTCACTGGCAGCCTGATCATCGCCGAATTTGACAGTCTGGAGGCCGCCACTGCATGGGCAGACGCCGACCCGTACGTGGAGGCCGGTGTGTTCAGCAAGGTCATCGTAAAACCCTATAAGGTTGTACTGCCTTAATTTTTTCCGCCACTGGGGGTAACATAGCCCCTTTTCGCCCATTGGATACTAAGGACTTTATTTTGCGACGTGCAATACCTCTAATGCTATTAACCCTACTGTTCATCGGCGCTGCTCAGGCACAGGACGTACGCTATGTTAGCGACAAACAGTTCGTGCCACTGCGCAGCGGCGCCGGCAGTGATTATCGTATCGTCCACCGTGGTATACCATCAGGCACGCGGCTAAAGGTCGCGCGCACGTCAAGCAACGGTGAGTGGGCTGAAATCACCACCGACCGCGGCACCAGTGGCTGGATCCGAACTCAGTACCTGATGCAGGAAATGCCCGCCCAAAATAAAGTAGACGCCGCTGTAAAACGCGCCGCTGAAGCTACAGCAAAAAGCACCGCCCTGGGCAATGAACTGTCAGCACTGCAAGCACAACGTGCAGAGCTGGAAGGACAGCTCGACAGCAATGGCTCTGAACTCGGCAGCGTGTCCGAAGAACTGGCGCAATTAAAGAAGATTTCCGGCAATGCGGTGCAGCTCGACACCGACAATCGTCGCCTGGTGCTGGATTCGGAGAACTTGCGCTCGGAATTGGAAATGCTGAAAGCGGAAAGCCAGCGACTGCAGGACAAACTGGACAGCGAAGAATTCCTCAACGGTGCCCTGGCAGTATTACTCGGTGTCATCATTACCCTGGTGGTGCCGCGACTGTGGCCCAAACGTCGCAAGAGTTCCAGCTGGGCCTGATGATCGATCGCATTATTTTTGGAGAACATTTTGTCATGATGAAATACCTTTTTTTGTCCCTCGCCGTGCTACTAACGCCGCTGGCCGCCAGTGCTGAAACCACACTGCCCGCGCCGCAGGTAGTGATCAAAACCAGTGAGGGTGATATTACCGTCAGCCTTTTCCAGGACAAGTCACCGCTAACCGTGGCCAACTTCCTGGCCTATGTCGACAGCGGGTTTTACAGCGGTACTATTTTTCACCGGGTCATTCCCAACTTCATGGTCCAGGGTGGTGGTTTTCTTGCGGACATGACAGAAAAGGATAATGGCGATCCAGTGGCCAATGAATCCCAGAACCGGGTGCACAACACCCGTGGCACCCTGGCCATGGCGCGCACCAACGACCCGGACTCCGCCACCTCCCAATTCTTTATCAACCAGCGCAACAACCTGCAACTGGACTGGGCTCCAGGCCGCGACGGTTATACCGTGTTTGGCGAAGTCATTCTGGGCATGGACATCGTGGACTTCATGGCCACCGCCCCCACCGGCAAGTCTGGGCGCTTCAGCGATGTGCCGGTAGAGCCGATAGTGATCAAAGAAATTGTGCGCTATAAGCCCTGATGATCGCGCTCAGTGTTAACCTGAATAAAATTGCACTGATACGCAATTCCCGGGATACCACCAACCCGGATGTACCACAGCACGCCCGGATGTGTATCGATGCAGGCGCGCATGGCATTACCGTGCACCCGCGACCGGACCAGCGCCATATCCGCGCGCAGGATTGTTTTGACCTGGCCTCTATGCTGTCAGTGGAATTCAATATCGAGGGCAACCCGGTATCTGGCCCGCGTAAAAGCGAGCGTCCCGGTGTGGGCGACTATCCGGGCTTTATGGAACTGGTGCGCGAAATACGCCCTGCACAATGCACGCTGGTACCCGACGGCGACAACCAGCTTACCTCGGACCACGGCTTTGACCTGAAACGCGACGGCGACCGCGTAGCGCCGCTGCTGCAGGAGTTACGCTCCCTGGGCATACGTACCAGCCTGTTTATGGACCCGGACCCAGAACAAATACGCCTGGCCGCACAAGTGGGTGCAGACCGTATCGAGCTGTATACAGAGTCTTATGCCCAGGCCTATAAACATAACCGACAGTTAGATGAAGTATTCCAGCGCTTTGTGCTGGCCGCACAAGTGGCAGCCGAAGAAGGTCTGGGGCTCAATGCCGGCCACGACCTGGACCTGCATAACCTGCCCCGCTTTGCCACTATTCCCGGCCTGCTGGAAGTATCCATCGGCCATGCCTTGACGGTGGACGCCATTAGCATGGGGTTGGCAAATGCCGTAGCAGCTTATCAGGATGCTTTGGGGAATCGCTAAGCCTGGCTTATAGGGCCGCGATCTGCTCGCGCAGCTTATCCGGTATTCTCGTTGAGGTTTTTTCTGCACTATCCATATACACCAGCACGGCCTTACCTTTTACCGTTAACTTGCCCTGCTGGAACATCTCGCAAAAAATCGTCAGGGAACTGTTACCCACGTTGGCAGCAGTAATCTTCGCGACCACATCATTGCCGTAAAAAGTCTCCGCCACAAAATCAACTTGTATCGAAGCCAGTATCCAGTCCTTTGCCGCGGAGAAGTCGCTATTCTCCAGCGATTCCAGATAACGCACCCGAACCACCTCGAACCAGGCGGTTATGGATGCATTGTTAATATGACCAAGTGCGTCAGTCTCGTAAAAACGCGGGCTAATCGTTACTGCAAAATCGCTCAAGGGATGCTCCAAATAGGCAGGGAGCGCATTTAATCACTGGGCCGGCAAGACAGCAAGCCGCCTCAGTCCCGATAGCCGGTAATGGCTTTGGCTGCCTGGTAAGCAAAAGTCATCGCAGGACCCAGGGTGGAACCTGGACCTGGATAGCACGGCAGGGTTGGCGCACTGCAATTACCAATTGCATACAGCCCTTCGATCACGTGGCCATCTTCATGCAGCACCTGCGCATCCGCGTTGATGACCATGCCGCCCTGGGTGCCGAAATCACCGGGATCTACGCGCATGGCGTAGTAAGGGGGCTTGATAACGGGGCCCAGGCAAGGATTGGGCGTTACCCGCGGATCGCCGTAATAGCGATCATAAGCGGACTCACCGCGATGACAATCGGGATCCTCCCCTTTTGCGGCATAGTCGTTCATCTTGGCGACGGTCTGTTCCAGTCCGGCCGGATCCACATCAATCTTCAACGCCAGTTCGCGGATGGTCTCTGCCTTGGCAAAAAACCCCTCCTGTTCATAGCGTTTAGGCACTGCCCAGTCCGGACGGAATTTACTGTTATACAGCGGCCCCACAAAATAGGTCGCACGGAAATTGGCGTCAAAAATCTGCCAGCTGGGATTGCAGGGGTTTTCATCTGAGTGCTTTGCAAAAGTCTCCAACTGAAAAGCCATGTAATTCTGGGATTCGTTACTGAAGCGCTCGCCTGCCGGGTTCACCACGATAGAGCCCGGATAGGATTTTTCCATGATACTCAGGCGGGGAATATCTTCTCCGGGCACAGAGATGGTATTACACCACCAGGCCTCATCGAGGCGATGCATTTTTGCACCCAGGCGGATGCCCTCTCGAATAGCGTCGCCGGTATTGTCTTTGGTACCAGCGCTCCAGCGGTGGTCTGTGGGTTGGGGCAGGTACTGCTCGCGCATTTCCTGGTTGTGCTCGAAACCGCCCGCCGCCAGCACCACCGCCTTGCGCGCCTGGATACGCAGCGGCTGGCCATTACGTATAACCTCCACGCCAAGCACCTTGCCGTTCTCGTCCACGACTTTGGTCATTGCCGTATTCAGCCACAGGGGAATATCGCGATCCAGCATGGAAGCGCGTAAGCGCGCGATCCCGGCACAACCCGTGGCCAGGCGCCGGTGAAACTTGTCCTTGAGCCGCCAGGGAATATCCAGCAAATAGTCGGCAAACAGTTTTACCGCGGTTTTCCACCAACCAGGCTGCTGGCCAATGAGTAACGCGGCTTCTACCTGAGTAAAGCCGATCACTCCGGCCAGGTGCATCATGGGATGCGTGCGCCGCAGAGTGCGCCACTCTTCACCCAGCTGGTCGGCACTGAAAGTCTCCGGCTCCATGGAACGGTGACCGTGAGTCGCGCCCTCAAGATTAGTGTAGTAGTCCGGGTAGTGCTCCAGCGTCACATAGCGGCTGCGAGTGCGCTCATGCAGAAAGTCGACCATCTTCGGGCCATTTTCCAAATAGGCATCTAATTGATATTCCGGGACTTCTTCCTCGGTAATCAGCTGGCGCAAATAGCTCTTGGCACTGGCGATAGTGTCACCCGCCCCCGCTGCATTGGCATAGCGGTTACAGGGTATCCATACGCCGCCGCCAGAAATAGAACTGGTGCCACCGTAAAGGTCTGACTTTTCGACAACCAGGACGTCCTTGGTGCCCATTTCGTAGGCACACAGTGCTGCCGTCAGGCCGCCGTTCCCCGAACCCACCACTACCACGTCAAAGCTGTAATCCCATTGCTGTTCTGAGCTCATTACTGCACACCTGACTTTAGAAGCCGCCATGTTAGCCTAATCAAGGACCAAGTCAGCCCCAGCCTTGCCTTAACCAGCGTCAGGTTTAACAAATTGGTCGCTGTATAGAAGTAATCAAATATACTTTCAGTGAAAATTCTCTTGCCTAGAGTGTCCATCCCTAAATAGACTGACTGCCAAAGCATTTTTCATCCCATGAAGGATTCCAAACCATGTCTCGTATTCTGCGCAAGTTCCTCCTTGGTAGCGCTGCTGCTATAAGCCTGGCTGCTACCCCTTTTGCCCTGTCTCATTTTGATGACAAAGAGATGCAACAGTCCTATCGGCAATCCTGGTTTGCGATGGTGGCGATGAACTTTGGCCCCATGGTAGCGTCGGTGAAAGGCGAAATCCCCTGGAACCAGGAGATGATGCAAGGTTGGGCCAACGACCTGGAGACCCTGAACACGTTAAACGTAATACGCGGTTTCGGGGACGGCTCTGACCAGGGCACCACTCGCGCCAAGCCGGAGATCTGGGAGAATAAAGCCGATTTCGAAAGCAAACTGAATGACTTGAAGACGGCTACGGCAGCGCTGCAAGAGACCACTACCGGAGGCGATCGTAAAGCTATCTCCGAGAGCGTTGGCGCAGTTGGCAAAGCCTGCAAGGCCTGCCATGACGAATACAAATCAGAAGATTATTTGTATTAATATCAATAATATATAACGTATATCTAATGTTTTATTGAGAACCTGGCCTACGCCTGATCCGCGCGAGGGCCAGCCATAAAATCACCAGGCCATTGGCGCTGGCTGTGGCGCTTGCGCCAGCCCCCACCACAGCAGCATGGCCACAATTACCAGTATCACCAGCGCTCGCCACCAGGGTACCGGGGCACGTTGCCCCGTGCGATTTTCAGCGCTGCCCCTGATCATCGCCTGGAGTAATGGCTGCTTGAGGCGCAGCTGGTGGTAAAGCACTGCCAGGATATGCAGGCAAACCAGCGCCATTAGCCCATCAAAGGCCAGCTCATGCACCACACCCATCGCATCGCGCAGCGAGGAACTTGCCGCGTAATACAGTGGGCCAGAAAAAAACACGTCATCCGAATTGAACAGCCCGCTGACTGCCTGTAACAACAGCAGCGACAACAAGGCCAGCACGGACAAGCCGCCCAACGGGTTGTGCCCCCTGCCACCATCGCTATCGCCGCGAATATAAGCCAGCACCCTGGACGGCCCGGCAAGAAAATCATTAAAGCGTGAATGCCGGCTGCCAAGGAAGCCCCAAACTATGCGGGTTACTACCAACACCAGCAACGTATACCCCAGCCATTGGTGCACCGTGTAATTATCATTTTCTGCGCTCCACCAGGACAATGGCAAGCACAGCACAATCAACCAGTGAAAGCAGCGGGTGGGAATATCCCACAA
Organism: Gammaproteobacteria bacterium; assembly: GCA_024686215.1. GTDB lineage: Bacteria > Pseudomonadota > Gammaproteobacteria > Pseudomonadales > Halieaceae > JAACFI01. The sequence continues at coordinate 50,787 of JAIBDN010000010.1, forward strand.
TACAAACGATTCCTTTGCCACCTCCAGCGCCGCTTAAACCGGGGCCAAACGTGGATAAGCGGCATCCACATCGCTGTAGATATAGTTCCAGTGTTTTTCGTGCAGCACCGACCTATGTCTTGGCCCTTGCATGTTGACGTCGCCATTGTCATAGCCGGCATCGCCGCGAAACATCACCGTAGGCAGCTCTGTACCCTGCGCAAACACCGGAAATACCTCCGGTGATACGCTGGTGCGCTGCTCCGACAGCATGCTTGCCACGGTATCGTAAGCGGCCAGGGTGCGCAGCGTGATGTAAGTCGGAGGTAAAATACCGAGCTCACCAGACTCATGCTCTAACACCGCCTGGCGCACCGTAACCCAGCGCGCCTCGTGTATTTCCCCGCCGTCTATAACCACTTCATCATCTGCATCCAGCGGTGCAGCGTAGATCCAGGTAGAGAACCGCTTGGGCTCGACCAGCGGCGTGGTCCAGTGACTCAGTAACACCATATCATCCAGGCGCGGGGACAAGCCCGCCTCCTCCATCGCCTCGCGAGCGGCGGCCAGGCGCGAGGCAAGCAGCGTATCTCCCCCGGCAGCGTCCATGTCCTCTGGGTCCACAGCTCCGCCAGGGAATACCCATAAGCCACCGGCAAATAGTAATGCCTTATTACGCTTTAAAAGCAGCGTTTGCAGCCCCTCAGGGGTATCGCGCAATAACACCACGGTACTTGCCGGGCGCGCCTCTGGTGCTTCAGTCATAATTCAATCCACTGGTAAAAGAGCTGCAGTGTAGCAGCCCGATATAGAATTGGCATGGTCCCCACGCGCAGCAAATCCAGTTGTGGTGCAGCAAGCAATACTAAGCAGCTTGCCATGTATGGATAAAGCTGGAACCCTTGCCGACACTTAAAAAATCTCTGGTGAATCTCTTATGGCACGATCGATGGCGTCGTCTATTTACCCCTTGAGCCTGGCGCTGATAGCCTGCCACAGCCTGTACGCTCAGGCACAAACGCCAACCGAGCAGCCCTATGCCAGCACCGAGCAGCGCGAGCCCTGCACTGATTATAATGCACTCAGGCAACCTCACTTCGGCGACTTTCACGTGCACACCGCCTGGTCTTTTGATGCCAGCTCACAGGACACCCGCAGCACACCCATTGATGCCTACAACTTTGCCAAAGGCGGAAAAATGGGCATTCAGCCCTATGACGACGAGAACCGGGCAACGCGACATATCCAGATTGATAGGCCGCTGGACTTTACCGCGGTCACTGATCATTCTGAATTCATGGGCGAAATCCGCATGTGCACTACCAGCGGTGCCACCGGTTACTGGCATCCGGTTTGCATCGCCCACCGCTGGTTACCACAGCTCTCCTTCGGTACCTTTGCGGCATACGGTATTGCGGGGAAACAACGTTGGGGTTTCTGTGGCGAAAATAACGAGGACTGCTTTGCGGCAGCGGCGGACACCTGGCGCGATACACAAGATGCCGCTGAGCAGGCCTATGACCGCAGCGCAGATTGCAGTTTTACCAGTTTCGTTGGTTACGAATGGACTTCCAGTGTCGGCTCCGGTCAGAACCTGCACCACAATGTAATTTTCCGCAACGAACAGGTGCCTGAGCGCGCGCTGAGCTGGATTGAAACGCCTTCGCAAGTACAGCTGTGGGACTACCTGGACCAGGAGTGTGTAGCCGAACAACCCGGTTGCGATGCTGTGGTAATCCCCCACAACTCCAATCTCAGCGGCGGCCTGATGTTCGAATCTGCCCGCGTGGTTGATGCCAACGTGCCCGAAGGGCCGGTAACCGCTGAAGAGGCACGCCGGCGCGCCCATTGGAACACGCTGTTCGAGGTCATGCAGCACAAGGGCTCCTCTGAGTGCGACAGTCGCACCGCCACCTGGGCAGCTGATGAGTACTGCGACTTCGAAAAGATGGGCTACGACAGTTTCGGAGGCAAAAATACCGGCATGGCAGCCGACGGCAACCTGGACTGGCTAACTATTTTTGTCAGCGATGAAGACCTGCCAGTAACCAAACTGCCCGAAGACAGTAATTTCCTGCGCTACGGATTAAAAAAGGGACTGCAGCAGCAATCTGAACTGGGTGTAAACAGCTTTAAGTTCGGCTTGATTTCCAGTACCGATACCCACATCGCCGCGCCCGGCCTGACCATGGAAAAGAACCATCCTGGACACGGTGGCGCGGGCATGGGCGCCGGCGGCGGTATGCCCAAAGGCTTGCCCGATGAACTGGAATATGGTCCCGGCGGTCTGGCCGTACTGTACGCGGAAGAGAATACCCGCGACGCCCTGTTTGCCGCTATGCGCCGCCGCGAAGCCTATGCCACTAGTGGCACTCGCCCGATACTGCGTTTTTTCGGAGGCTGGAATTATGCACAAGACCTGTGTAGCAAAAACGACATGGTGGCCCAGGGCTACGCCGGCGGCGTACCGATGGGGGGTGATCTGAGCGCGCCGGACATACAGGCGACAGCTCCGCAGTTTGTTATTTCCGCACAGGCCGACAGTGGCACCCGGGAGTATCCTGGTAGTCCGCTGCAGCGCTTACAGCTGATCAAAGGCTGGTACGAGGACGGTGAAATGCGTGAGCAGGTCATGGATGTTGCTGGCGGTGACAATAATGCCAGTGTCGACATCAATAGCTGCGAGCCCTCCGGTAGCGGGCATCAACAATTATGCACCGTGTGGAGTGACCCTGACTTTAACCCACAAGCCCCGGCATTTTACTACACCCGGGTACTGGAAAACCCCAGTTGTCGTTGGAGTCAGCGCATCTGCGCTGATGCGGGTGTACGCTGTGAAGACCCGGCCACCATCCCTGAGGGCATGGCAAATTGTTGCGCACCAGAACACCAGAAGGTTATCCAGGAGCGCGCATGGAGTTCGCCCATCTGGTACACACCCGCTTTATAAAATCGACGCCAGGACAACGTTCGTAAACGATTCTGAATTTCGTACTGCCCAGCCAAGGCGAGGATTGTCATAGGCCTCGTTCGAGATACCGTCGAGTCCATCACCGCCTTAGCTGTTGGAGCCGGTGCAGGCGAGATTTTTAATGTTTATTGAAATGAATGCTAATCATTATTCCTGGCAGCAATCTCGCTTATCAAATCAGCAGAAAATAACGACTTGGACAGGTACTGCTGCGCCCCTGATTTAGTCACCAGAATAAGCCCTAAATCAGTTTCGATAACGCGCTCGACATCTGCCCACAGTAGCGATGTCTGCGTAAAGGGGTTCTGTGTTTGGATCCCATCTACATCTATGGTTAATTTCACTTCACTATCGGCACTTCTTCCCCACATCTGCCGTGTTAACCACCATGCTCGTCGAAATCGAATATGCAGCAGCTCCAACGCAGCCAACGCTATTAAAATGCAACCTACGACCTTAGGTTGCTCAGTAAAAAACAGTAATCCTCCACCAGCGGCAAACAATAATGCAGGAAATAGATAGTTAGGCCTGGCACTTTTGCCATACGGTAAAGACTGATCAAAACACTCGGCGAGGTAATCTCGAGATAAGGTAAATTGAGTACTAAAAGGCTGCATAGAAACAACTTATTGTGTCTGGTTGATTTTTAGTAGCACTATAGTGTGCAGTACCAAAGTGGGGATCTGGAAAATTATTTAAGCTTGTTTCCATTACATCATCTTTCTTCAAAAAGACTCCTACTGCCCTCCTTTGCGCGTATAACTGTATATAAGAAGTCAGAAAGCTGGCCAAAACTGCTGTGTCACGACCGTCAGCTCCTGTGCTCGTAATCGCACACTACCAACAGCATATCAAAAAATTACGCTGTTAGCCGACACCAGACCATATCGGCGTTCGCTTTGAAGGAGTCGCTCGGCCTCAGCATAGAGTACTTGTATCACCCTAGCGTTGCAGGAAAAGTAGACCTAGAGACGCGACTACAAGGGCACCGGCGCCAGCCACAACAAAACCAAAACCAAAACCAGGGAAACATCCGCTTTCATCAGCGCAATGTAATGTTTCAATTTTTTCTCATGAAGGGCTATTCTAATAGTCCTATACCCTGGCGAGGCGCACAGCCATGAAAATATTCACAGCAACCCTGGTAATTATCTTCGCAGCCATCGCGGTCGGTGCTCAAGCAGACTGGAAAGACTTGCTGGATGAGCTTCCAGAAAGCGCCCAGAATGCCCTCACCACCACCGCTGCGGCCGATGTCGCTGGAGTATCAACAGAGGAAATGGTGGCAGGCCTCAAGGAAGCGTTGAATACCGCCACCGCAATAGCAGTGGACAGGCTAGGCCAGGAGGGAGGCTATCTCGACAACCCCGCAATCAGAATCCCTATGCCGAAAGAGCTCTCATGGATTGAAAAAGGGCTGCGCCAGGTTGGCCAGGAAGATATGGCAGATGAATTCGTTACCACCATGAATCGCGCGGCGGAGCAAGCGGTCCCGGCAGCGCTTAACCAATTTCAGGGCGCGATTGAGAACATGACCCTCAAAGATGCAGAAGGCATACTGCATGGGCCTGAAGACGCCGCCACCCAATATTTCCGGAAGCATAGTGAGGCAGCCTTGCGGGAGCAGTTCCTACCGATTGTGCAGGAAACCACCTCAAGCGCAGGTGTGACCTCAACCTACCAGGACATTATGGAACAGCTTGGCAGCTATAGTAGCTTCCTTCAGCCGCAATCACTGGATGTAGATGAATATGTGACCGATGAAGCACTAAATGGACTGTTTGCAATAGTGGCACAAGAAGAAAAGCGTATTAGAGAGGACCCAGTTGCCCGCTCCTCTGAGTTACTCAAAAAGGTATTCAGCAATGGCTCATAACGTGTTTCTGTACCAAGCTGATGTCCTTTTAAGTGTCCAGGCAACCTACCGCCGGCGGCACCTGAAGAGACCACTCTACCGGCGTCCTGTCCAGGCCTCCATAAGCGTATGCGGCACTGGATGCCCGAACTGCATCGACACTAGTGTCAAACCTACCTGTGCACTGGGCGGCGGTCTGTCCCTCGAGTTCCCAGCAGACGTGAGTCCTGTCAATACCGCCATAGATGTATGCAGCACTCATGTGCGTTGCCCAATTGCTTCCTGACTCAGGCGCACCTTGTACTTAACCTTATCCGACTGTGGTGCCGCTGGCGACTGGCGTGTTTGCTCCGCTGCGATGCGCTCGTACACTTCTTCTCTGTGAACAGAGACATCGCTGGGCGCACTAATTCCGAACCGTATCTGGTGCTTGCGAATGCTAAGTACGGTGACGACAATGTCGTCTCCTATCACTAGCGATTCACCTACCTTTCTGGACAATATCAACATGATCAAATCCCTTCGCTTTGTGGCTACACCGTCCGCGAGACGTGCATTCACGTCTACACCCGGTAAGCAACAACTAGGTAGCAATAAATATGCCTCGAAGAAAAAACCATATAAATCAGTTACAAGCGAAGATTAAGGACGTGAAGCATGAGGGTAGATTCATTTTCGAATGCGTAATGCATTGCAAAATGAGACTGCAGTAGTGGGCAGCTGCAATTTTGCCACTCAAACAGCACATGGGAAGTGCCCGCCTTAACCTCATAGAGGACTATATCCGGCAACGAATGGGACAGTCCGCTACGAGGCCATCAGCGAAAAGCAGCTACCCCTCGCCCAGCTCCGGTCCAACGTCCGCATCTGCGGCTGGCTTGAAGTACAGCGGACAACTCGTCCGACAACAGGTGCTTGTTATGTATTGACTACACTAAACACACCGCTTGCTCTTACAATCCGCTTGGTGCCAACTGAAAAATAACAATTAGCAAAGGCCATACTTTTACCTACTTTCTGAGTATCTGTGTATATCTCAATCCATTCGCCCAACCTGGCAGCCCCAGCATAATCTATACTCAAGCTGGCCGTTACAATGGGGACTGTTTCCTTTCCTTGAAATGCGGCATTGTAGCCAAGAGCAACATCTGCAAGGCTACTGAATACCCCGCCATGTACGAGTCCTCTAGCGTTGCAATGCTTTTCCTGTGCTCTCAGCCCTATAACCAAACCTGCATTAGTTTTCTTATTAAAGATTGGTCCCAACAAATCAAGATACGGACTAGTTCTAAATAACGGTTCAAAACCTTCTGGGATTTCACTCATTGCTGAATCTCTGACTTTGCATAACAGATAAATACAGAGAATCGGTCTACATGACACCGATTCCCAGTATGCGCTTTCGTGGATATTGGAAACTTCATATCAATCAACCTCCGGGCGACTTTACCTCCACATGCATTCGCATGTATAGAGAAATACGTCGCGAGAATCACCTACAGCACAGAAAAATCTTCCGCTATTAGACGAAAGCCAACACCACGCCATGCCTGTTGCCACCTCGTAGCGGACCACACTGGCGGCAGTTTCATTCTAAAGCCATCGCTTGTGTCACAAGTAAATCGCCATATCCACGCGGTGCATATCCGTCCCCCAACCATGATCTGTCACCAATGTTATCCTGGCTCCGAATTTTGCGAAGAAAGATGCTGCTTTATGACTGGTCGCAATGTGCACTACATTTGCTCCTGCAGCATTAGCCGAGGTTGAGACCCTTGCCATTATAATTGAGCCGAGATCCTGGCCCTGTGAATTGGGCGCAAGCAGAATCCAATTCAGCTCCTTTGCATCTGCATCTGCATCTGCATCTACATCGATATCAAATAGCCCAAAGGCACCCATGACCTTTCCTAAAACTTCGCATAATTCATAGTTTTCAGGGAGAGTGCCTAAAAAATGCAGGTAATCAGCTCTTTCGTTGGGAGCGAAGTATTCTGGGCAATTTGCATCAAAGATGCGGAGGCAAGTCTGTTGATTTAAGTACTTCTACTCGGGTATTGGTAGATCATGCGCACGCAGGAAGCTCAATTTATCCCAATAACCACGCTGGGAAACAATCAGGTCACTTTTTATGTAAAAGAATCCGCAACCGCGTAAGCCTATAGGGTCTTTCCACTCCAGTATTGCCCAATCACCATCCTGAAATTTCATGAGTGTTCACTTTGATGTTGAAAGTGGACCCTCAAGCCATTCTAGAGAATCACGCTGGCCCTAAGCGCAAAAAACAGTTCGGCCTCGGTCGTTTCTTGATCCCTCTATCGTTCGATTCCTAACAAGGATAAACCGCTGTCCGATATCAGGCCAAAGCGCAGATTGGCGCATAGGGCCAAGCTGTTGGCGCGCTCTGCCATGCCTCAACCTGGGTCAGTTAGC
>JAIBDN010000089.1 GCA_024686215.1 Gammaproteobacteria bacterium
CTTTGCGCGAACTGATCGAGGCCAAAGCACCGGGTGCAGATAGCACCCGGTTGGGTGCAGAAAGTGCTGGCAATCCGCTGTTGGCCATCGAACTGGAGCGGGCAGAATCTACCGGAGGTAGTTCCGGCTCCCTGACGGAGCTGGTTCGCGAGCGCCTTTCCAGACTCGATGCCGATGCCATTGAGGTCATGTGGTGGGCCTCAGTGCTGGCACCGAATATTGCCGTTAATACCCTGGATCCGGTGGCCGACCTGAGCCGTGCCCGCCTGGACAGCGCGCTCGACGCCGCAGTGCAACAAGGCATGCTGGTGCCAGCCGAGCGCGGTTTCAGGTTTTCCCACGACATGATCTGCAACAGCGTATACCTGGAAATTTCCGAGCCTCGCAGGAAGGTAATGCACAGACGTATCGCCGAACAGCTGGAGGTGGACACTGCACTGGACCTGCAACTCGCCGCCGATCTCGCCCACCACGCTGTCAAAAGCGGCGACGCCGCACTGGCGGCGCGGGCAATGGTCTCGGCCGGCCGCCTCTGTCTGCGCTTTTACGCCAATGAAGATGCTCTCAATCTCGCGCTGACGGGTCTCGAACAGGCTCAGCAGCTACCAGAAGCCGATCGTGTGCGCGTGACGCTGGAGTTGAGCGATGTGCGCGTGGCGGCAGCGCCGGTAGAGGACTGGGAAAGCGCTGCGGCCGAGTATGTCGAACTGGCAGAGTTGGCGTTGGATTACGGTGCCCTCCCCCATGCACGCCTGGGCTATCATATGGCGAGCACCCTGCGCTGGATCCACGGCGATTGGGTGGTGGCGCAGCGTAACACCCTGCAGGCCGAGCGGGTAACCCGGGGAGCCACTGAACAGGAGCATATTCTGGGCATGGCAGAAACCGCCAAGTGTCTCGCCTTGCTGGAACGCGACCTACCCCAGGCCGATGCCATGTTGATGGAGGCCCGCGCACTGGCGAGCAGGAATAGGGTGAATACGGCAGCAATTCCCGCAGCATCGGGAATCTTGCGATATTACGAGGGCAAACTCGATGAGGCTGGCGAATTGCTGCAGGAAGCGTGGACTATCAGTAAGGCGCAGGGCAACCGGATGGACGAGTACCTCGCCAATGAATACCTGTTTATGATAGAGCTGGAACAGGGTGAGCACGCTGGGGCCCTGCGACGTTGCCAGACGCTGATGACCCTGGCGGAGAAACTTCGGGAGGGCAGCGAACTGCCTTTTTCCCAGGCGCTCAACGCCATGCTGCAACTCGCCAGTGAGGGTGAGGCGCCAGCCCTGCAAGCCGCCCTGCAAGCACTGCGGGAGGTTGATGCCAAGCACCGCCTGTCTTACGTCCTCAATCGCCTGGCTTTCCTGAACATCGAACAGGGCGCCTTCAGCGAGGCCCTCTCCCATGCCAATGAAGCACTGGACTGCACCCGGGAACTCGGTAGAGCATCGGAGATGATGTTGGCCAGAACCGCACTGGCGAGGGCATATCATGCGCTGGAACAAACGCCGCAGTTACGCGAACAGCTCGCCGCCCTGAAGGAAATGAAAACCCAGGGCGTGGCGCGTTGGGCCCGGCAGCGTGCAGATGCTTTTACCAATACCCTATCGGAGAGGCACAATGAATGATGTGATTGTCGAGCGTGAATATGAAGCGCCTATGAGCAAAGCAGAGCTGCTGCTTATGTCCCAGGAGGGTGCCAGTTGCATGGAGCTGTATAATATCGCATGGAAAACCAGTTTTCTGTCTGAAAACGGCAGGAAACTGGCTTGCCATTTTCAAGCTGTAGACGCCGAGACAGTGCGCACCGCACTGCGCCAGATAGGTGCGGAGGTCAAGGCGGTCTGGCCTGGCACTATACACGACACGGGTATCGAGCGGTCTCCGAACGTGGTGGTAGAGCGACGTTTTGACGAGGCTGCCAGCCTGGAGTCCCTGCAAGCGCTGGAAGACGCCTCCGCGCACTGTCTCGAGATGCACAACGTGACATTTATAGAAACCCTGTTTTCCCTGGATAAAAAGCGGATGCTTTGTTTGTATCACGCACCCGACGCAGAATCTGTGCGCGTGGCTCAGCGCAAGGCGAACATGCCCGTTGAACGCATCTGGAGCTGCCAGGTTATCGACCCACCTACGGACGATCCGCTTTAGATAGCTGCAGGCCCCGACAAACCCGCCGCACCCAAGGACCCGGCATTTCACACTAGCTAATCCCTGACTACCGTGTAAGCCTGCCACAGCGACTCAAATTTTCACCAAAAATTTACTATAATTGACATGAACTAAATCTTCTATATCAATGTTTTTACAAAATTTATAGAGATATATAAAAAAACCACGAAGTCTTCCACGCCACTTCCAACGTTGCCCGTCCATTCTGAACCTGTCCCGTAGCTACGGGCCGAAAACAAAATCCACACTTTCAGAGAGGCGTTACCCCATGAACATGTACACAAAAGTAGCCAACAACGGTGTCAACACAGAATTCCTGCTCGGTGCACGCGAGGCGCTGACCGAAGCCCCCGGGGGCGCCCAGTTCAAGTGGCGCGCCACCTGTGACTGGGTTAACGGAACGCACAGCAGTTCAGAAGTGGAAGGTTTTTACGGCCTGGGCGACGAACAGCAGCACAAAACCTGTTTCAGGTTTAATGCCGACCACCCAGGGGTTTTTTCTGCCCAGGACAATGGTGCAACGCCCGTGGAATACGTCCTGGTGGGTCTGGCAAGTTGCCTGACCGCCGGCGTTGCCGCCGTCGCCCAGCACCGCAATGTGCAGCTGCATTCCGTGCGCGCTACCATAGAAGGCGATATGGATATCCAGGGTATCCTCGGCATCGACGCCGATGTGCGCAACGGCTACCAGGGTATTCGGATTAAATTCGAAATCGACGCCGACGCCTCGCCAGAGGACATTGAAGCGATTGTCGCCCAATCTCAAAAACGATCCGCGGTGTTCGATATTATTGCCAACCCCACGCAAATCTCGGTAACAATACAGTGAACCGGGCGCTGGGGAACGCCGTTCAACCGACTCCGGAAATTGAACCCGGCGGTCGAATGATGAACAGTCGCAATGTCTGGCTTGGCCGCACCCTGGTCAACGCAATATGGATATCCAGAGTCGTCCGGGCACGCTCAACGCGCTACCGGCTGACGCACAGCCATTCGAAGTGAAGGAGGAAACGCGATGAACACGAATCAATCCGGAGGAGTAATAACTACCGTTACCACGGTGGTTATTGGCGCTGGCCAGGCAGGTTTAGCCACAAGCTACGAGCTGCAACAGCAGGGCGTTGATCACGTCGTACTGGAACGCGGGGAAGTTGCCAACAGTTGGTGTCATGAGCGCTGGGATTCCCTGCGATTGCTGACACCTCGTTGGCAGACAGTGTTACCCGGCTACCGCTACCAGGGTGACGATCCCGATGGCTTCATGGATAAGGCGGAGCTTGTTGGGCTGCTCAGACGTTATGGCGAACAGAACAGGGCACCAGTGCATACTCAAACCACCGTATCGGGGGTATACCCTAAGGGGGGAGGCTATCGCGTCGTGTCTGAGCGCGGCGAATGGCATTGCCGGAGCCTGGTTTTGGCCACCGGTGCATTTAACAAGCCACACATACCTGCCTGTAGTGCTGCGATACCCATTCACATTCGTCAGCTCTCGGCAATGGATTATCGTAATCCTTCACAGTTGGCCAGCGGGGGTGTGCTGATTGTTGGTGCATCGGCAACGGGTCTGCAGTTGGCAAGAGAGCTTCAGCAGGCTGGCCACCGGGTTACTATCGCCGCCGGGGAGCATGTGCGCATGCCCAGGCGCTACCGGGGACGCGACATTTTCTGGTGGATGGACGCCTGTGGTCTGCTCGATAAATCCCTGCAGGAGGTCGACAATATCGCCAGGGTCAGGCAACTGCCCTCGGCCCAACTGGTGGGTAGCACCGACAATGCCGAACTGGATTTTAACAGTCTGACCGCAGGCGGAGCCCAGCTGGTGGGCAGGCTGATGGCTGTCAATAAGGGTGTCGCGCAATTTTCCGGGTCACTGCACAACATATGCAAAATGGCCGACCTGAAAATGAATCGTCTACTGAGTACCATTGATCAGTGGATAGCCCGTAATGATATGGAAGAGGACATGCCCGCCGCGCAGCGCTTTGAGCCGACCAGGTTACCCGATGCTCCGCAGTTAAGCCTGGACTTGCGGCGACAGGATATCAGCAATGTAATCTGGGCTACCGGTTTTCGCCCGGATTACAGCTGGCTTCACGTGCCCGTGCTAAATCGAAAAGGGCAATTGCAACACGACGGTGGTATTGTCGCGGCGCCTGGTCTTTATGCGATGGGCCTGCCTTTTATGCGGCGGCACAAATCCAGTTTTATTTATGGGGTCAACGATGATGCTCGCGAGATTTCGGGTCACCTGGTGGACTACCTCAGGGCCAGCGGCACTGATCAGGAAGCAGGAAATTTGAGGCCTGTTGCCTGCATTTGTTGAGCCATGCCCGCCCCCATAAAAGCGTCAACGTAGCCTGTGCTCAACCTGGGATATATTCTTATGGCCTCGTCCAGCGAGGCCTGGGCGGCCTGGGGATGCCCCCCTACACCTTGTAGCCAGGCGCGTATAACCAGTGCCGGGAAGAAATGCGGGTCTGTCTTGTAGGCGAGGTCGGCCCATTCACCGGCCTTCTGGATATCGCCGGTGTACCCTGTGCCCAGCGACAATATGGTCGCCCACAGGGCCAGGCCCGGGTCACGCGGGCTGATTTTTACCGCCTCGTCAAGTGCCGCTATACCCTGCTCAAGTTCACCACTCACCAGCAGCGCGGCACCCAGTGCCGCACGGGCCTGGGCGTTGGAGGCATCCAGCTCCATGGCCTTCTCGAGAATAGGAATTCCGCGTTGTTTATAACCCAGGTCAGAAAATGCACAGCCTACATAGCCCAGTACTTCCGAGGAATTGGGGTCCAGTTCCAGCGCCCGGTCGGCATTGGATATGGATTGATCGTGAGCGGCGGGTAAATCATCGACCAACCTGAGCCAGTGGCCAAGGGCCAACAGCAGAGCGAGGTAGGCCTGCGGTGCCGCATACTGCGGATCCAGAGCTATGGCCTGGTGTAATTGTGCTACCGCCTGCTTGATGGACTCCGGACTCCAACCCATAAACATCAGGGTCCCCTTGGCACTCTGGTACAGCGACCAGGCGTTCATATCGCTGGGTGGACGTCGACGCGCTAACTTGAACTCCGCCCGGGCAAGTTCTGCACCCAGTTTCACGGCGATGCCATTGATCAACGTGTCCTGCACTTTCTGGAGCTGGTCAATCGGTGTATCGTAGTTGTCTGCCCAGAGATGAGCTCCTGTTTCAGCCTCAATCAGCTGGGCTGTGATACGTAGCTGATCGTCCACTCGCCGCAGACTGCCCTCCAATAAATAACGCACACCCAACTCGGCACCCACTTCGCGCAAGTCTTTTTTGTTGTCCCTGTATAGGTAGGCCGTATTGCGTGAGATCACAAAATATCCGGGAATACGCGCGAGCAAGGTGGTCAGGTCTTCGGTAAATCCATTGCTGATTATCTCGTCCATCGGTTCGGCGGAGAAATTATCGAAGGGCAACACCACAATACCGGGGCGCTCACTTTCCTGGTCCGAGGTTTGCGATGTCACCTTCGGTTGGGAACCCTCACCCTCGGAGGTGCCATCAAGTGCTATGGTGCGGCGAATACCGGCAGGCGTTATATCGAATATCCATGCCAGCACCAGCGCTGCGGGAAAACCCAGGGCGGCGCACAGTATCACCAACTGCATAACGCGCTCCGGCAGATTGAAATTCTCCAGAACAAGGTCCGCTATTTGCACCAGTAACCAGGCCGCCGCAGCATAGTAGACTGCAACACGGTAGACGTGACGCCTTTTCAACTCGGCGAAAAGTCTACGCATAGCTGTTTTCTCCTGTGGTTTGTCTCGGATACCAGCAATCACCGCGCACAAAGTATAAGCGATTGTCTGGCCGAAGTCGTGGCGCTATTAACAGGGTCTACAGCTCCCTGAGCACAGCCAGGGGTGAACTGGACACCACTTTCCGGCAGCTGAAAACACCCAGGCCACCAATCATGACGACACCCAGACCGATACCCAGGGGCCACAGGGCCGGGCTGATCGAGTAAGTCATATCCAGTACGAAGGTTTGCAATATCGCCACCGAAATCTCCGCTGCGATGGTGGCAAGCAGGCCGGCAAAAAGTCCGAGTGTGGAGAACTCGATCAGCAGA
>JAIBDN010000074.1 GCA_024686215.1 Gammaproteobacteria bacterium
GGCACATCCACAGCCGCCACTACCGCGTGTAAAATTTCCGCGACCAGGGCTTCGTCCGCCAGCAGGGCGGAGCCGGCAGCTTTGCGGCAGACCTTCTTCGCCGGGCAGCCCATATTGATGTCGATGATCTGGGCGCCGCGAGTCACGTTGTAGGCGGCGGCCTCGGCCATTTGCAGCGGGTTGTTGCCGGCAATTTGCACAGAGCGAGGTTCGGTTTCGCCATCGTGCCGCGAGCGCCAGAGGGTCTTGCGCGAATCCCGCAATTGCGGGTTGCAGCTGATCATCTCCGATACCACCAGGCCCGCACCAAATTCCGCGCACAGGCGGCGAAATGGCAGGTCAGTAACCCCGGCCATGGGCGCCAGCGCCACGCGGTTGGCGAGCTTGTAAGGTCCGATTTGCAGCATGCGAAAAGTGTTTGCAGAAATGCCCGAAAAAAGAGGCGGTATGATACTCGCTAGGTCTGGCGTGGGGAAGATTTTCTGCACAAAAAATCATCAATTTGCGCAGTGCGGGTGGTTTCTATTGCGGCAGTTCACCGCGCAGGCAAACCCAACCATCCTTTTCACCGGCAATACGCAGCGCGATGCGCCCTGCGTAGTGCTGGCATAGCTGCTCCGCCTGGGTGTGCAGCAGTCCGGATAATAGCAGGGTGCCACCGGGTTTCAGCAACTGCAGCAGGGTCTCAGACAGCTCAGCCAGTGGTCCCGCCAGGATATTGGCGATCACCACGTCAGCGCGCTGCCGCCAGGCGGTCTGGTCTACGTCCTCTGGCAGGGCCACCGGCAGACTGTGTTCGGCTAAATCATTACGTTGGGCATTGTCCAGGCTGGCCGCCAGCGCCTGGGGGTCGTTGTCCACGCCGAGCACGTGGCTGGCGCCCAGTTTCAGCGCTGCGATCGCCAGGATGCCGGAGCCGCAACCGTAGTCCACGGCGGTAATCCCGACCAGATCCATGCTGTCTAACTCGCGCAAACACAGCTCGGTAGTGGGATGGGTGCCGGTGCCAAAGGCCAGGCCGGGGTCCAGTAGCAGGTTGACGGCATCGGGCTGCGGTGGCTGCAGCCAGCTGGGGCATACCCACAGGCGTTTGCCGAACTGCATGGGATGATAGTGCTGCATCCACTCCCGCTCCCAGTCCTTGTCTTCGAGAATCTCTACGCGCTGGTTGCTGTGCAGCAGCAGTTGCCCGGGGATACGGGCAAGCACCGCGTCCATATCACTGTCTGCCGGGTACAAACCGGTAAGGCGGGTATGGTGCCACAGGGGAGTTTCGCCGACGCCGGGTTCAAGTACCGGCTCATCGGCATTGTCTTCCATGGTGACCGCTACTGCGCCTGTGGCAAGCATCAGGTCTTCCAGGGTTTCTATCGATTCAGGTCTGGTGTCCAGGCGCAGTTGCAGCCAGGTCATATCGAGGGCTTGCGCAGGCGCGCAGTGCCTGCTCCCGGGGCGGCGCCGAATGCCACCCGTTCAGTCTTCCAGTTTGCTTTCGAGGTAGTGAATGCTGACCCCGCCGGCCTGGAATGCCTTGTCGCGCACCAGGTCCCTATGCAATGGGGTGTTAGTGCGTATGCCCTCAATCACCAGTTCATCCAGGGCCTGGCGCATTCTCGCCAGGGCTACTTCACGGCTCTCGCCGAAGGTGATGATCTTGGCAATCAGTGAATCGTAAAAAGGCGGTACGGTATAACCATCGTAGAGGTGGGAGTCCACGCGTACCCCCAGGCCACCCGGAGCGTGGAAAGTGTTGACCTTGCCCGGGCAGGGCAGGAAATTCTGCGGATCTTCGGCGTTGATGCGGCACTCGAAAGAGTGGCCATGAATTTTTATCTGTTCCTGGGTAAAGGACAAAGGCATGCCGCTGGCGATGCGCAACTGTTCTTTCACAATATCGATATTGGTGATCATCTCGGTCACCGGGTGTTCCACCTGTATCCGGGTATTCATCTCGATGAAATAAAAGCCGCCGTCCTCGTACAGGAATTCAAAGGTGCCGGCGCCGCGATAACCGATATCTATGCAGGCATTGACACAGGCTTCTGCCACCTGTTGACGCAAGTCATCCGGGATGCCCGGAGCGGGAGCCTCTTCCAGTACCTTCTGGTGGCGGCGCTGCAAGGAACAGTCGCGGTCTCCCAGGTGCACGGCATTGCCCTGACCATCGGCGATCACCTGGATTTCCACATGCCGTGGCTTTTGCAGGAATTTCTCCAGATACACCACATCGGAACCGAACGCCGCTGCGGCCTCGGACTGGGTAACCTGTATGGAATTGACCAGCGCTGCCTCATTATGGACCACGCGCATACCGCGGCCACCGCCGCCAGCCGCTGCTTTCACGATGACCGGGAAGCCGATGCGCCGGGCGATCTCCAGGGTGCGCTCATGGTCGTCAGTGAGCGCGCCGTCGGAACCCGGAACCGTGGGCACACCGGCTTTTTTCATTGCATCGATGGCGGAAACCTTGTCGCCCATCAGGCGAATGGTATCCGCGGTGGGGCCAACGAACACAAAGCCGCTTTTTTCCACCTGATCGGCAAAATCTGCATTTTCCGCCAGGAAACCATAACCCGGGTGGATGGCGTTGGAATTGGTGATTTCCGCTGCGCTGATGATGGCCGGAACATTAAGATAGCTCTCCAGGGACGACGCTGGGCCTATACACACCGACTCGTCCGCCAGGCGCACGTGTTTCAGTTCGCGATCGGCCTGGGAGTGGACGGCAACGGTCTTGATATCCAGCTCTTTGCAGGCACGTAACACGCGCAGGGCGATCTCACCGCGGTTGGCGATGAGCACCTTATCCAACATGGGCATGTCTATATCCTCGGCTTGTGGCTGGGCTATCTGCGATCAAATGATGGAAAACAGCGGTTGGTCGAATTCGACCGGCTCGCCGTTTTCGACCAGTATGGCCTCTATGGTGCCGGCCTTGTCGGCCTCTATCTGGTTCATCATTTTCATCGCCTCGACGATGCAGATAACGTCGCCTACCTTGACGTTCTGTCCGACTTCAGCGAAGGACGGTGAGCTGGGCGAAGGAGATTTATAGAAGGTGCCAACCATAGGAGATTTCACCACATGGCCAGCGCTTACTGGCGCGACAGGTGCGGCGGCGGGTGCCGGGGCGGCGGCTACCGGAGCGGGGGCAATAGGCAGTGGCGGTGGTTGCGCCGCGTAGGCCAAACCTGCGGCAATGGCAGACTGGGCGCCATTGCGGCTAATGCGCACAGATTCTTCGCCTTCCTTTATTTCGATTTCGTCAATGTTGGACTCTTCCAGCAGCTCAATCAGTTTTTTTACCTTGCGAATGTCCATAGTGCAGTCTCTTCAGGTGATGTTTACGGCTGTTCAATCATTGTCAGTGCGGCCTGCAGCCCCAGTTCATAACCCTGGGCTCCCAGGCCACAGATTACGCCGCGCGCCAGGTCAGAAAAATAGGACTGTTGGCGAAAGGCTTCCCGGGCGTGGACGTTGGACAGGTGTATCTCGATAAAAGGGATGTCTACTGCCGCCAGGGCATCGCGCAGGGCAACGCTGGTATGGGTAAAGGCCGCCGGGTTAATCAGGATAAAGTTAACGCCCTCGTGGCGCGCGTCCTGTACCCGCTCTACCAGCTCGTATTCGGCGTTACTTTGCATGGCTAACAGGTGGTGGCCACGCTCTCGGGCTATTTGTTCCAGGTGCTGGTTGATGTCCGCCAGGGTGCTGTGACCGTAAATGGCGGGCTCGCGCTCGCCCAACAGGTTCAGGTTGGGGCCATGTAGTACCAGGATGCTCGCCATTTATATGGCTCTCCGCGAATCATCGATATACACAAAAGTGTGGCCCAAAATCCTGAGTCTGTCTACGCATTTTGGTATTTTTTTGAATTTTGCCGGAAGTTCGCTACAAAGTTGCAGAAGTTAGCCAGTTTTAGGAAGTTGTTTGCTTCTCCGTTCGCGATCGACGCGAGATAGGGCCATTTCCCTCAAAGTGCTGGCATCATCGAGTTATTGTCGTCGATCATGCGCGCAACTTCCGGGTTAGTCGATGAAATCGCACTTAATGCTTCAAGGACCATGTTTTTGCTAAGTAGTTGCGGCAAAATTAATGGCTGTGCACCCGGGTCTGCCGGGTACATCAGGTACAAGGGGATGCCGGTGCGTCCATGGCGCTCCAGAAAGCGGGCAATCTCGGCATTATAGTTGGTCCAGTCGGCGACCATGTAGACTACGTCTTGTCGGGCGAATGCCGCGGTGATCTCGTCGCTGTGCAGCACGGCCTTTTCGTTGGCGATACAGGTGATACACCAGTCAGCCGTAACATCCACAAATACCGGGCGCCCCGATGCTCTCAGGCTCTCCAGCTGTTGCTCTGACCAGGCGATTTTATCGCCACCCAGCTGCGAGACACTGCCAATCTCCTGGTCCAGGTCGCGCCATCCACCCAGCGCCAGTGCAGCCAGTATGCATACCCCGGCCAGGCCCTTCTGCCAGCTTCCCTGGCGCCACAGCCACAAGCCCATGGCCAGTAGCAGTGCGCCGCTCAGGGCGACTGCCATGGTATTCACCCCGGTCTGGCGCCCGACCACCCACAGCAACCAGATCGCAGTAGCGTAGAGGGGAAAGGCCAGCAGTTGTTTCAGCTTTTCCATCCATGGGCCCGGCGCGGGCATTAATTTACGCGCTACGCCACTGTAGCCCAGCAACAGTAAAGGTGCCGCCATGCCGGCTCCCAGGCTGGCAAACACCAATAATGCCACCACGGGTGGCTGGGTGAAGGCAAAGCCCAGGGCTGTGCCCATAAATGGTGCAGTGCAGGGACTGGCCACAATGACGGCCAGCACCCCGGTGAAGAAACTGCCACTGAGGCCACGTTTGTCGGCCAGGGCGCTACCGGTATTCATCAGCTGTCCACCGAATTCCACCAGTCCAGACAGGGACAGGCCCATGGCGACAAACAGGTAGGCCAGGGCAATGACAAACCCGGGAGATTGCAACTGGAAGCCCCAGCCAATCGCCTGGCCTGCCTGTTGCAGTGTGATCAGCAGCGCGGCTATCGCTACGAAACTGGCAATGACGCCAGCGGTATAGACCCAACTGTGCAGGTGCCGGTCGTGCGAGGTGTTACGCGCAAAGCTCAGCACTTTCAGTGACAGAATGGGGAAAACGCAGGGCATCAAATTCAGGATGGCGCCCCCCATAAAGGCCAGGGCCAACATATACAGTAAGGCCGCCGAGGTCAGTGGTGCACTCTCAGCGCTGCTGGATGCCGGTTGCGGCGCGGCCTGAAAGGGTGTCACTGCGCCAGTGTTGAAATCGACAGTGAACAGCTGCGTGCGCGGCGGATAGCACAATCCGGCATCGGCGCAGCCCTGGGAACTGACTGACAAGGTGCCCAATTGCTGGGGTGTTGGAGTTACTATTTGTACGTCAGCCTGTTGATAGTAAACCTGCACCAGGCCAAAATATTCGTCTTCGCGTTGCAAGGCCTCGGGCAGCTGTACGTCCAGTGCGACGGGCTTGCCGCTTGCATCCTGCAGGCTAAAGGCGAAGCGGTGCTGGTACAGGTAGTAGCTGTCCGCGATTTGCCAGTACAGCCGCAGGCTCTGCTGGTCGAGAACTTCTATCTCCAGTTTATAAGCTTGTTCCACGGGCAGAAACTGCGGGGCGCTATCCACACCGGCAAAGCCATTGTTGCCGCCGCTGGGGAAACTCTGGGCCTGACTGAGTGCCGTGAGCAGCAATAGCAGCCCTGCCAGCAAAATACGCATGAATTCTCCTTGTAGTGACGGTATCCTTCGCTGCACACCGTGGAACAGCGAATTGTACCAAGTCTGTGCCCGCCCGCCCAATTAAGGGACCGGCCCGGGGCGACGGTGGTATAGTGCTAAGACGCCCCCGTTGGCTGATAGTTTCCTGATCGGAGTAGTAAATTGAGTAAACAATGGATAGCGGCACTGGTCGCTGGCCTCATATCAAGCGCAGCCTCGGCCGAGAAGGATACGGCCGTGTTGTTGCAAGATGCCTGGGTGCGTGCCTTGCCACCCACCCAGACAAACACGGCGGCCTATGTCACGGTGACGAATTCGGCTGACACCGCGGTAACGATAACCGGGGGTAGCGTTGAATTTGCCACTGCAGTGGAAATACACACCACCCGGGAGGTCGATGGCTATTTGCGCATGGAGCAATTACAGGGTCTTACGGTGGCCCCGGGCGAAACGGTATCCCTGGCCCCCGGGGGTATTCACCTGATGTTGCTGGGACTCTCGCGCATGCCCGTGGCCGGGGAGTCCTCGCGGTTGTGCCTGGATCTGGCTTCAGGCGACACTGCCTGCACCGACGCCGCGGTGCGCAAATCTGCCCAGCAAGGGCAAAACTCAAATCAACATCAACACCATTAACAGCGGAGCGCACAGATGAACGCAGTAACCGATACCCTGGCCGAGTGGCGCGACAGTATCACCGATTTTCTCCCCCAGGGCGGCATTGCCAAGCCACTGGGTATAGTGCTGGCGCTGTACCTGTTGGTCACCGTGCTGGTGGGCATGTACTGGAGTATGGCCCCAGAAACCTTTGACGTGCAGCAGAAGGCGCAGGATTACGCGACCGCCAGCGGTGGCGAGGTGGTTACCGGTTCGGTGACTACCGGGGCGATGATGGGCGTGATGGAAACCCTGCTGGAAAAGCCCGGTGGATTCCTGCACAACGATATTTTTCCCCCGGGCCTGTGGTTGGATAATATGCCCAATTGGGAATACGGTGTGTTGATCCAGGTGCGTGACCTGGCGCGCAGCATGCGTGAAGTGCACAGCCGCTCACAATCACAGTCTCTGGAAGACCCGGATCTGGCCATGGCGGAGCCGCGCTTTAACTTCAATGCTTCCAGCTGGATACTGCCGGCTTCGGAATCAGAGTATCGCGACGGACTTAAATACACTCACAGCTATTTCAAGCGCCTGTCAGATGTGAATGCGGCCAACGCCCAGTTCTACGCTCGGGCTGACAATCTGCGTTACTGGCTGGCCACGGTGGATTCGCGCCTGGGCAGTCTGTCCCAGCGTCTCAGTGCCAGTGTCGGCAAGCGGCGCATCAATACTGACCTGGCGGGCGAAGAGGACGCCTCCCAGTCCACAGCGACTTCGGCAGAAGTAGAAGTGCGCACAGCCTGGACCGAGATTGACGACGTGTTCTTTGAATCGCGTGGGACGGCCTGGGCGCTGTTGCATTTTCTGCGCGCTGCCGAGCATGATTTTGGCGACATACTGGCAAAGAAGAACGCACTGGTCAGCCTGCAGCAGATTATTCGTGAACTGGAAGGCACGCAGGATTTTGTGTGGAGCCCGCTGATTCTTAACGGTACCGGGTTCGGACTGGTAGCTAATCACTCGCTGGTGATGGCTTCCTATATTAGTCGTGCCAATGCCGCGATTGTCGATTTGCGGGATTTGCTGTCACAAGGCTAGGGGTTTAATCCTTTTCATAGCGCAGGCGTGTGCCGGTGTCCAGTGACAGGCGAATTTCCTGGGCGCTGAGCTCTGCGGGGAAATAGGTGCCCGATAGCTTGGCATCCAGCAGGCTGGCGCCCTCCAGGTTGGTATTGCGAAAATCGATACCGCTGAGGTCGGCGTTGCGGAAATAGGAGTTGCTGAAATCCAGCTCGCGCGCATTCATGTTGCGCAGGTCGCGCCCACGGTAGTCGCCACTTTGCAGTTCACTGGTATCCAGTTTCTCGCGTTGCTCATTAAAGCCCTTGATGTCCTCGGTGCGCAGGAGCTGGTATAAGGGGTCTCGCTTGATGCCGGGCTTTTCCATAGCATTACCTTTCAGATGTCTTGCCGGCCATGAGTGCCCGGACTGTTGAGTGCTAGCTTAAGCCACCGCGCGCCGCAAGCCCAGCCCCATTAACAGGGCAATGCGCATAAATGTTGCATCACAGGGACAGAGTTTGACAGCAGCAACCTTCAAGGGGTTTCTTCTCACGCGCAATTGGCGTGATACCCGCGATGGCATCGAGCTGGAGTTCTGGTTCGCCACCGAACAAGGACCCCTGCGCGCAGTGGTGCGCGGCGAACACAGTGTGTTTTTTCTGTCTAATTCTCAAATGCCCCGTGCGCGTGAGCTACTGCGTACGGAGACCGGGGTCGATATCAGGGATGTCGCCCTGCGCGACTTTCACATGGAAGATGTCACCGCGCTGTATTTTCGCAGTTATCGCCAGGCGCGGCGCTGGGCTGATGAATTACTCAAGCAGGGGCTGCAGCCGCTGGAGGCCGATATCAATCCGGTGGAGCGCTACCTGATGGAGCGTTTTGTGGCAGGCTCTGCAGTGTTGCAGGGAGAGCCGCAATCGGGCGCCCGTCATCTGACCCTGGAAAATCCGGCGATGAAGACCTGCGAGTACCGCCCTGCGCTCAAGGTGGTGTCCTACGATATTGAAACCGCAATGCAGGGCTTACAACTCTACTGCATTGCAGTGCACGGTGTATGCGGCAGTGAGCAGACGCGCCACGTATTCATGGTGGGGCAGGGCGCTACCCAGGACTTTGTGTCTACCTACACGTCCCAGGAAGAGGTATTACAGGCTTTCCTGGACTGGGTAGCCGAGTACGACCCAGACGTGCTGATCGGCTGGAATGTGGTCAATTTTGATACCTGGTATCTGCAGCGGCTGTCGGACAAGCTCGGCCGGCGCTTGTTGTTGGGGCGCGACCGCCGACCCGCCCATTGGCGCGAATTGGACGATGACGGCGAGCGCCGCGCGGTGCAGCTACCCGGGCGCGTGGTGCTCGACGGTATCGAATTACTGCGTGCCGCCTTCTACCGTTTTGAGAGTTTTTCCCTGGAGAACGTCTCCCGGGAATTGCTGGGTGAGGGTAAACTACTGCACGGTCAGGGTCGCGGCGACGAAATTTCGCACTTGTTCAAGCATGACAAAACCCGCCTGGCAGACTACAACCTGCGCGACTGCGAGCTGGTCTCGGAAATCTTTGCACATACCGATCTATTGGATTTCGCCCTGGCACGCAGTGCCATGACCGGACTCAATCTGGATCGTATGGGCGGGTCGGTGGCGTCCTTTGATAACCTCTACCTGCCGCGCCTGCACCGTCGCGGCTATGTCGCGCCAAATGCCAGCAGCGACCAGATCGCCAGCCCCGGCGGTTTTGTGCTGGATTCGCAGCCCGGTATCTACGATCACGTGCTGGTGCTGGACTTCAAAAGTCTGTACCCCAGCATTATCCGCACTTTCTGCATAGATCCTCTGGGCCTGGCGCTGGGCGTATCGGGTGAGTTAGCCGATGATGAGACAGTGGCCGGTTTCCTGGAAGCGCAGTTTGCCCGGGATGGACATATCCTGCCGCAGCTGATTGCACAATTATGGCAGCAGCGTGATAGCGCCAGGAGCGTGCATGATGAGCCACTGTCCCAGGCGATTAAAATTATTATGAACAGCTTCTATGGGGTATTGGGTACACCCGGTTGTCGATTTTTCGATGCGCGTCTGGCGAGTTCCATCACCCGCAGGGGCCATCAAATACTGACGCGCACCCGGGATTACATTGAGCAGGCGGGGCAGCGGGTGATTTACGGCGACACCGACTCGGTATTTGTGTGGATTCAGGATGTGCAGGACGATGCGCAGGCGATGGCTGCCGGTCGACAACTACAGCAGGACCTGAACGCATGGTGGACCCGCATGGTTGGCGAGGAATTCAATCTCGAAAGCGTGCTGGAGCTGGAGTTCGAAACCCACTATAAGCGCTTCTTGATGCCTACGATACGTGGCTCGGACAAGGGCAGTAAAAAACGTTACGCCGGTGTGGTGGGTGGCAACGATGGCGACCGCCTGGTGTTCAAAGGACTGGAGAATGTGCGTACAGACTGGACCCGGCTGGCACGGCAATTTCAGGAGGAACTCTACCGACGCATTTTTATGCAGGAACCTTTCGAAGACTATGTGAAAGAAATCACCGCCCAGGTGCTGGCTGGCGCTTGTGACGAACAGCTGGTTTACCGCAAGCGCCTGCGCCGCAAGCTGGATGAGTACGAGCGCAATATACCGCCCCATGTGCAGGCGGCCAGGTTATACCAGGAGCGGGGTTTGGCGGTGCCTACCCGGGGTAGCTGGGTGGAGTATGTCATCACCATGGCCGGTGCAGAACCCGCCGAACAGGCGCTGGCGCCATTGGATTACCAACATTACGTTGACCGTCAGTTGGAGCCGGTGGCGGACGGAATTCTGGGCTTCGTGGACAGCTCCTTCGCCCAATTGACGGGAAAACAGATAGGCCTTTTTTAGGGGTCTCCGCATATCTCTGACGCGGTTTCATCTAGCGGTCGCGGACGGGAAAGTATTTCTCAGTCGCTCCACGTAATTCGCTTGGTGAGAAACACTTTCCCGCCCGCTCACTCGGTATGTGCTCTTCCCATTCCAATCGCGTAAGCGGCCTACACCAGGTGCCGTTTCGAAACTTCTCGATTCTTGGTTTGGTTTCATCTAGCGGTCGCGGACGGGAAAGTATTTCTCAGTCGCTCCACGTAATTCGCTTGGTGAGAAACACTTTCCCGCCCGCGCCCTCGGTATGTGCCTGTTCTATTCCAATCGCGACAAGGGGTGACGACCTACACCAGGTGCCGTCTCGGAGCTTCCCGATTCTTGGCCTGGTTTCATCTAGCGGTCGCGGACGGGAAAGTATTTCTCAGTCGCTCCACGTAATTCGCTTGGTGAGAAACACTTTCCC
>JAIBDN010000065.1 GCA_024686215.1 Gammaproteobacteria bacterium
AGATATAAATGCCAGGGTGATGAAGTAATGGTGTGGATGATTTTTGCACTAATGGTGGGTTTGCTGGGCTTGTACGTCGCCCGCTACCGCGGACACGCCAATGACGTATGGTCGGCACCCGCAGCCTGGTCGCGTGCCGGCATCTACTTTTGTTTTTGTCTGCTGGTGGCGTCTGCTACGGGTGCCTTGCAGGCAACGCTGAACAGTCCTTTGGTCTACGCCGGACAGCTGCAGGACCCCTGGTGGATTCTCAGTACCGTGGTGGTGGTGGTATTTATCATTGCCGCCTACTGGGGCTATTGGTATCGCACTACCCTGCGCTTTGGCAGAAAACTGGATTTTCTACCGCAGCTGCTGTTCGGCTTGTGTTGGGGATTTACCACCGGCCTGTACTTTTTGTCTTTCTGGCACCTGGCGCTGGCCCTGGGAGAGAACTGGCCCCTGTGGTTGGTGTGGTTACTGGCCTATGTGATGATCTCCGTGTGGCAGGCGCTGTGGATGGACATGTACTGGGATGTGTATGTATCGCCGGAACACGACTCACCTGAGTCGATCCGCAAAAAGGTACCGCGTACCCATATTCCCAACATGACCCTGTGCCTGAGCTATTTTGCGCTGTACCAGAATTACTGGATTTTTATTGGCCTGCAGACGATTGCGCTGCTGGCCGCGTCTTTTGGGATGCGCATGCCCGCGCCCTGGAGTAAACAGTCGACACCACCGGCCCGCCAGGTGCCAGGTCTGCTGGGGCTGCCCCGGGCCGGCGGCTATGTAGCGGATGAATAACAGGAACACTGCGTAATGACGACCAATGCCAAATCGACACTAATTGACGACCTCTCCAGTGATCGCCAGGAATGGACCGAGGCGCTGGAGAGTATTCGCCGTGAATACGGTGAAGCGGGCGTGCGGGATATTCTGCGCGCTCTGCAAAATCATGTGCTGGAAAGTGGTATCGCGCTCAGCGAAGCCACACTGAACACGCCTTATATCAATAGCATTCCGGTTTCGGAACAGCCCGCCTATCCAGGTGATATCGCAGTGGAAAAAAATATCGAGAATATCGTGCGTTGGAATGCCATGGCCATGGTCCTGCGCGGGCAGGACGAGGGAACCGGGGTGGGTGGCCATATCGCTACCTATGCGTCGGCTGCGACCATGCTGGAAGTAGGGTTCCAGCATTTCTTTCGCGGTCGCTCACAGGACTATGGCGGTGACCTGGTTATGCCTCAGCCTCACGCGGCGCCGGGTATCTATGCGCGGGCTTTCGTCGAGGGCAGGCTGAGTGAGCAGCAATTGAAAAACTTCCGTCGGGAACTCAGGCCGGGCGGCGGGCTGTGTTCATACCCGCACCCGCGTTCCATGCCGGAGTTCTGGCAGATGCCCAATGCGTCAATGGGGCTTTCAACCCCTTCAGCTATTTACCAGGCACGCTTTGCCAAGTATTTGGAAAACCGTGGTTTGAAGCCGCGCAGCGGAGGGAAGTTCTGGTGCTTTATCGGTGACGGTGAATCGGATGAGCCTGAGGTGATGGGGACCATTAATATTGCTGCCCGGGAAAAGCTGGACAACCTGGTGCTGGTGGTGAATTGCAACCTGCAACGTCTCGATGGGCCGATGCGTGGCAATGGCAAAATCATTCAGGAACTGGAGCGCTCGTTTCGCGGCGCCGACTGGAATGTTATCAAGGTCATCTGGGGCAGTGGCTGGGATGGCTTGTTGGCACAGGACGACAGGGGCATTTTGCGCAAGCGCATGGAAGACTGTGTGGACGGCGACTATCAGCGCTATTCCATTATGCCTGGCAACGAACAGCGCGAGCACTGGGTACACGGCGATGCCGCGCTGGAAAAAATGATGAACTCCCTCACTGATGAGGAGTTGAAATTGATCAAGCGTGGCGGGCAGGACCCGAAGAAAGTGTTTGCCGCCTTCGCCAGGGCCAGTGCCACGACCGATAAGCCCACTGTGATCCTGGTGAAAACGGTAAAGGGTGATGGTATGGGACCTGCGGCCCAGGGTCGCAATACCGCACATCAGAAGAAAGATCTGAATGCCGAGGAACGCCTGGCCTGCGCGCGTGATTACGGGATTCCCCTGGACGACGAGGCGATTGTGCGTGCCGAGTTCTATCGACCGCCGGAAGACAGCGCGGAAATGCGTTATCTGCGCGAGCACCGCGAGCGGCTGGGGGGCTACCTGCCCGAACGTCAGGTAGATTGCCCCACCCTGTCGGCCCCGGCGCTGAAAGTATTCCAGAGTGCCATCGATGGTACCGGTGAACGCGCCGCATCTACCACCATGGCTATGGTACGGCTGTTGGCACTGCTGATGAAGGATGAAGGTGTAGGCGATTACGTGGTACCCATCGTGCCCGATGAGGCGCGTACCTTCGGTATGGATGCGCTGTTCAAGGTGGCGGGAATATACTCGCCAGAAGGCCAGAACTACACCCCCGTGGATGCTGACTCACTGATGTCCTATCGCGAGGCGGTGGATGGCCAGATTATGCAGGAAGGTATTTGCGAGACTGGCGCGATGGCCTCTTTCATGGCCGCCGGTACGGCCTATGCAGTGCACGGGGTGCCCACCATTCCCTTCTATATCTTCTACTCCATGTTTGGCTTCCAGCGCGTGGGGGATATGATCTGGGCCTGCGCTGACATGATGACCCGCGGGTTTCTATTGGGTGGCACTGCCGGGCGCACCACGCTGAATGGAGAGGGCCTGCAGCATGAAGACGGGCACTCCCATGTGCTGGCCAGCACCTTTCCCAACCTGAAAAGCTATGACCCGGCCTTTGGCTATGAGTTAGCGGTTATTGTGCGCGACGGCATTCATCGCATGTATGACCTGGGCGAGAATATTTTCTATTACATTACCCTGTACAACGAAAACTACCCGATGCCCGCAATGCCGCAGGTGGAAGGTATCGAGCAAGGGATTATCAAGGGCGCCTACTGCTGGCGGGAGCGCGATGCTGGCGGTGAGGAGATCGACATACTGGCCAGTGGCTCGCTGATGCAACAGGCAGTTGCCGCGGCAGATAGTCTGCAGGCAATGGGTTATGCGCCGGCTATCTGGAGTGTGACCAGCTACATCGAGCTGGCCAGAGAGGCGGAAGCCTGTGAGCGTGAAGCGCGTCTACATCCCTTGAATGAGCGGCCGCAGCCCTATGTTGAAGCTTTGTTTGCTGATGCAAAGGGGCCGGTAATTGCGGTAACCGACTATCTCAAATCCCTACCCGGGGGTATCGCACGCTGGATGCCTGAATCCTATACAGTGTTGGGCACAGATGGCTTCGGCCTCAGCGAATCGCGCGAGGACTTGCGCGATCACTTCGAAGTGAGCGCGGCGCATATCGTGCAGACCGCGCTGGTGGAACTGTACCGCAGTGGCCGCATCAGTGAGCAGGAACTGCGCGAGCAGCTGGCGCCGCTGGAGATAGACCCGGGCAAAGCTGACCCGGTAGCGCGCTAGAGAGAACTACACTTCCGGCGGCACCTCCCGCGCATAGGCTTCCCAGGTGCCTATAGGAAAGCCGTCGTCCCAGTCGTTGCAGGGCTCGAGGTACTGGGGGTGGTGTTTTTCGCTGTAGTCGAGAATCACCCGGGGAATGTCATCAAAGCCACGGTTGCCCTTGTGTGAGTGCATACGCCCGAACAGGCCTCCCTTGATGCCGCTTTGTCCCATACGCATCCACGGCCACCAGGGGCTGAGGCGGCTGAAGCCGCAGTGGAAAGTGGCGCAGGGCTTGTCTCTGTCTGCCAACTCCTGTCCCGGCGTAGTGAAGGTGAAATGTTCCGAGGGGTTGATGAATTCTCCGGTACATGCGTGAGGCCATTTGTCGGCACTTACCGGGTTGCGATAGCGGTGGGTGTAATCCCAGGACAGCAGCACGTTATCACCGACGCGTTCCCAGGGCAGGATGAAAGGTACCGACCCATCCGGATTTTGCCGGGCGCTGCCGTCGTTCATCAAGGTAGGGGCGTCTTCCCCGTCACCAAACTGGAACACGGGCATCTGCGGGCTTAGTTCGCCGCGAATGCGTTCGTTGAGAAAATTGAATACCTGAACCCGCTCGCCGGTATAGGGATTGTCCCAGTGCTCCAGCACCTGGCCGCTGGCCAGGTCGGTGAAGAACCCGGTCTCTTTGCCACGTAAACGCACATTGCCAGTGTCTAATAGTTTTGCCTGGAAGCCGCCAAAGCCAGTATAGCCAAACAGCGGTTTAAGGCGCTCGTCGCCCACACGGCCAAACAGCATACCGTGGAAGGCCGAGAACACCGGAGCATCGGCATAGGTCGCCCACAGCTTGCCAAAGGCGTAGAGGTTGTCCGCGGTATTCTCAAAATCGAGTGCGCCACCCGATCCGTCCGCCCCACCTGCTGTTGCTGTGTCGTTGCTCGCCGCGTGTAAACGGTGGCGCAAGTAGTGAGGGAACATGCTCATAGAGTTGCCTGGTAAAAGGTGTCTCTGGCGATTCTGGCACAGTGCCAGATATTGGCAATTGATAATTGTGAAGATTCCATCCGGCACCTTTGTCACTGGCAGTGGCGGCTGTTACATTGGCGGCATGACAGACAAAGGCTGCATACTGGTCGTCGACGACGATAGGGAAATACGCGAGTTGCTCGCGCATTTTTTGCGCGAGCACGGCTTTGCCGTTGCGGTGGCCGCCGATGGCGTGGAAATGTTTCAGCGCCTTGAGGCGCAAGTCCCGGATCTCATCGTTCTGGATTTGATGTTGCCGGGTGAGGATGGGCTGAGCCTTTGCCGCCGCTTGTCTGCCACTCACACTGTGCCTATTATCATGTTGACTGCGGTGGCCGCCGATGCGGATCGCATCGTTGGCCTGGAGATGGGCGCCGACGATTATCTCACCAAGCCCTTCAACCCACGGGAACTGCTGGCGCGCATTCGCGCTGTCTTGCGCAGGGCAGGGCAGTCTGCTGCCGGGGAGGGTGGGCAGCGGGTCAGTTTCGAAGGTTGGGAACTCGATCTCGGTCGGCATGAGTTGAAACGTGAAGACGGTACCCTGGTGCTTCTCAGCGCTGGCGAATTTCGCCTGCTACAGGTTCTTTCAGAAAATCCACAACAGGTGCTCAGCCGCGATTTTCTGCTGGAGCGTACCCATGGACGCGAAAGCGGGCCTTTTGATCGCAGTGTTGATATTCAGTTGTCGCGCTTGCGCCGCAAGATAGAGGTCGATCCGAAAGAGCCCGGCATTATTAAAACGGTGCGCGGCGGCGGCTATATGTTCAGCCTGCCGGTGGTGCGCAGGTAGTGCTGCGTTGGCTGTGGCCCGCAGGCCTGGCAGGTAGAATTGCCCTGGTGTTGGGCGTAATGTTGATAGGGGTGCAACTCATCACCCTGCCGTTTTTCCTGCGCCAGCAGTCCACCGCCGCTGCGGAAATTTTCCAGGGTTCTACCGTGGATCGTATTGCCGCCATTATCGAATTATTTGAACCCCTGGCAGCCGCAGAGCGCCGCGAATTATTGCCCGCGGTCAGTAGCCCCTTCCTGTCCCTGGATATGTTCTATGGCCTCACCGTTAGTGAAAGTGCGGCAGTCGATGAGCCACAGCTGGCTGCTTCTCTGTCGACGCGTTTGCAGCGCGAGGTCATCATCAAGCAGGTGGATGAAGAACCGGGTGGATTTCCCGCCGTGCTCTCCACGCGCCAGCGTATTGCCATCTGGGTGCCGCTTGTCGATGACAGCTGGCTGCGCTTTTCCACCCGTTCGGCGCTGCCATCCATGGGCTGGGTGGTGCATATGTCGGCGCAGTTGTTGCTGGTGTGCCTGGCATTGCTGCTGTTTGCCCTGGTTGCCGCGCGCCAGATCACTCGCCCCATCCGTACCTTTGTGGCTGCAACCGAGCGCCTGGGGACCGATGTCAATGCGCCGCCGATTCCCGAACGAGGCTCGCGCGAATTGCGCCGTGTAACCCGCGTATTCAACACCATGCAGGATCGTCTGCAGCGCTACGTGGATGACCGCACGCGCATGCTGGCGGCCATTTCCCATGACCTGCGCACGTCCCTGACGCGGCTGCGCCTGCGCACCCAGTTTATTCAAGACCCGGTGCAGCAGCGCAAGGCGGAACAGGACCTGGAGCAGATGGATGCCATGTTGGCTTCTACCCTGGCCTTTGCCCGGGACGATGCCGCAACCGAGGAGCCGGTCAGCGTGGACCTGGCGAAACTGCTACACACCTTGTGCGATGACCTGATCGATCTGGGTGCGACGGTGGACTACCAGGGGCCGGAAACACACACTCTTTTTTGCCGCCCCCTGGCCCTGCAGCGCGCTATTACCAACGTGCTGAATAACGCCATCAGCTACGGTGGCAGCGCCCATGTCAGCCTCTCCCTGGATGAAGGTGCTTGCCATATACGTGTCGCAGACCAGGGCCCCGGAATACCGCAGGAGCAACTGGAAACGGTATTCGAGCCCTTTGTGCGCCTGGATCCGGCACGTAATCGCAGTACCGGTGGTACCGGCCTGGGCCTGTCCATCGCGCGTTCAGTGCTGCGTTCCCATGGTGGCGATATCAGTATTGCCAATCGCGAGACCGGTGGTCTGCTGGTGGATTTGCGCCTGGCTGACCTCAACGCCTGATTCAGGCTGTTACACACTGTTACAAAACTCCCTGCTCCTGACATCGTTGCGATACACGCGCGCTCTAGACTATGCACTGTACCTGTTGCAAATTGGGGAGAGTGGATATGGCTTCGGGCCGCAAAAAAATCGGACTGGTAGTGCTCGCATTGGCGTTATTGGCAGGCGCCTGGCAGGGCTATAACCGGCTGGTGTCGCCCACCCGTATTGCCCTGGTCAACTACGAGGATTTCCAGGTCGCACGGGTGTTCAAGTCCAATGAAAATCCGCTGATCAAAGTGGAAACGGTACCCCTGGAAGAACTGGAACGGGTCACAGACTACGACCTGGTATTGTTTTTCGGCAGGGCGCTCAATCTGGAGCCGCAGCAGTTTAAGTTTCTGCAGTCCGCAGGGATCAAGGGCCTGAAAATGTATATGGAGGGCGCCACCAACCCCAATATCGACGTCACCAACCTGCGCGGGCAGGATCTGGATTTCATTGGCGACTACATCCAGTACGGCGGGACTACCAACTACCGTTCCCTGCTTAACTATGCGCGAGTGGTGTTTGATGGCAAGAAAGTCCTGGTAGATCCGCTGAAAAGTCCGCTGCCTCTGTCCCGGGATCTGGTATTCCATATTGACGAGGAGGCGTTGTTCGAAACGGTAGAGGAATTCGAGGCCTACGCCGCTAGCAATGGCATCCACAAGCCCGGTCAGCCGCGTGTGGCCATGGTGACCTCGGTACCGGGTCCCTTCAACTCCAACCGCGATCACGTGGACGGGCTGGTCCGTTCACTGGAGGATAAGGGCCTCAACGTTTATCCCATGGCGGCGCTGAACAAGCGTCTGTCTTTCCTGCAGGCGATCGACCCCGACGCGGTGGTGTTCATGCCCCACGGGCGTATCACCCTCAACGAGGCGGACGAGGCCATAGCCTGGCTACAGGAACGCAATGTTCCCCTCTTTGGTCCGATCTCGGTGTTTCAGAATCACGA
This sequence comes from Gammaproteobacteria bacterium, assembly GCA_024686215.1. Classification (GTDB taxonomy): domain Bacteria; phylum Pseudomonadota; class Gammaproteobacteria; order Pseudomonadales; family Halieaceae; genus JAACFI01. The sequence goes on from JAIBDN010000065.1 coordinate 7,601, forward strand.
CGACTGGGTGGAAGATCAGCAGGGTATGAGCGGTGCGCTGATCACCATGTCGGTGGTACTGCCGGAGTTTGACGGCGCGATCGCGCCCTATGCCATCGCCGCCAAGTATCCGGATGAGTACGGCTACCAGATTTTCAAACCGATCCCGGAGCGCATGGAAAAATTCACCCGTATGGTGCGGCAGTGGATCAATCTCAAGGCCATGGCTAACGCCGACAAGAAACTGGCCATTTATTATTACAAGGGCCCGGGTAAAAACGCCATGGTCGCCGGTGGCCTGGAGGTTGCGGATTCCCTCTACAACACCCTGCTGATACTGCGTGAGGCCGGCTACTCGGTGGACGGCTTACCCGACAGCCTGGAGCAGTTCAAAACGCTTATCCAGCGACAGGGGCCGGTCATGGCGCCCTACGCCGTGGGTGATATGGCAAAATTTTTCAAGGAGGGTGACCCGGCACTGGTGTCGGCGGCCACCTACGACCAGTGGTGCGCCGAGGACTTACTCCCCGCCATGTGCGAGGCTATTACCGCACGCTACGGCCGCAGCCCAGGCAGTTACATGACCACCGTGCGTGACGGACAGGAGTATGTGGGCGTGGCCCGCATACAACTGGGTAACGTGGTGCTGCTGCCGCAACCTCTGCCCGGGGTAGGTAAAAACACCTTTGCCCTGGTGCACGGCACCCGCATGGCGCCTCCCCACCCCTATGTGGCTTCGTACCTGTGGATGCGCAAGGCTTTCCAGCCCGATGCCGTGATGCACTTCGGTACCCATGGCTCCCTGGAGTTTACGCCCTGGAAACAGGTAGCGCTTTCCGATAACGACTGGGCCGATGCGCTGATGGGCGGTTTGCCGCATTTCTATATCTACACCATCGTCAACGTGGGTGAAGCCATCATCGCCAAGCGCCGCTCCTATACCACGACAATTTCCCACCTGACCGCACCGTTTATCGAAAGCGGGGTGCACAACGAGATGCAGGAGCTTAAACAGCAGTTGTCCAAGTACCATCAGTTGAACGATGGACCGGTGAAAGCCGGTTATGCCCGTGCCATACGCGAACTCGCCCTGCAGCAGGATATCGTGGCGCAGTTGGGCGTGGGCTCCGAGGAGGGCGAGTGGACTGAGGATGATTACTTCGCCCTGTCCAACTATGTGGAAACCCTGTCCCACGAGAAGATTAATGCTGGCCTGTATACGCTTAACCAGCCCTATACCGAGGCTCAGATTGACTCTACCACGCGCCTGATTGCCACCGATCCGCTGGCCTTTTCCCTGGCCAGACTGGATGAACTCAAGGGCGTCATAGACAGCGCGCAACTGGATGATAAACCGCTGTTTCACGCCAACTACCGCCAGCCCTCCCGAAATTGGGTGGATCGCGTACTGGCCGGAGAGGACGCAGATACGGTATTGGCGGAAATGCTCAGCGACGAGGAGCGCGCCCGGGCAGCCCAGTGGTTTACCGACAACCGGCGCTTGACCGACGGTGAAATTATCGGCGGGTTTGTCGCCATGGGCAGCATTGAAGCCGACCTTGGTGAGATGGGTAGCGCTGGGTCGGAGGATATGGCACTGGCCGAAGATCTGCTGGTGAAAATTATACCCCACCCGGAGCGAGTGGAGTTTCTGCGTACGCTGGGCTCGGAGAAACGCTTTGAGATGGCCTCCAAGTCACTGGATCCGCAACTGCTGAAGCAGGCCCAGACCATTGCCAAGGCGATTCCCGCCATGGCCGCGGGTTTGAAGATTTCGCAGCAAAGCGAGGTCAATCAACTGCTGCGCCTGATGCAAAAGCCGGCGGTGTACGCGCAGGTTTTCGTGTTGCTGGACGACCCCCTGTTGGCGCAACGGGTGGAGGCCGAACGCGAGTCGGTGGCTGTGGAAAAACTGGATAGGGCACTGGCTCCAGACAATCTGCAAACCCTGAGCCTGGCTCTGAATGATATGCAACGCGAGCGCCAACTGGCCGCTATGAACCGGGATGCACTCCAGACTTTTATCGATACCCTGACGTTTTATACGAACAATACCGGCGTGGCGAAAATAGCAGGGCAGGGCGCCGATGCCCAGGCGCTGACGGCACTGCTGGCGGTGAATGATCTGGAACAGCGCCTGCAGGGTGCCCGCGAGCTGGCATCCGAAAAGATCCGCGTTATGAACCAGCGCGACAAGGACTTTGCCTACGCCGTGCGCACCATAGAGCAGAACCTGTTGTCGGTGAGTGATTACCGACGCGACCTCGCAGCCAGTCCAGGTATTGAGATGGCCAGTATGCTCAATGCCCTGGGTGGCGGTTATATCCTGCCCACCTCAGGCGGTGACCTGGTGCGCAACCCGCGCACCCTGCCTACGGGCCGCAATATGTACTCAGTGGACGCGGAGCAAACACCGACGGTGGAAGCCTGGGAAATCGGTGTGAAACTGGCAGACTCGTTGCTGGCAACCCACATGGCTGCCCATGACGGGGCCTATCCCAAGAAAGTAACTTTTACTCTGTGGCCCGGTGATTTCATCCAGACCGAGGGCGCACAGGTGGCACAGATACTGTATCTACTGGGTGTAGAACCGGTGCGCGACCCGTTCAATCGGGTGATATCCGTGCGCCCCATTGCGCGTGAGAAACTTGGGAGGCCGCGCATTGATATCGTGGCCCAGACCGCGGGACAGTTTCGCGACCTGGCTGCCAGTCGTATCCTGCTGATCAACCAGGCCATCGAGATGGTGGCCCAGTTACAGGAGGAGGGTGAAGATAACTTTGTGCGCACCGGGGTTACCAAGTCTGAACGGATGATGATCCAGAATGGCATTTCCCCGGCCGAGGCACGCGAATTGGCCAGTACCCGGGTATTCGGCGGCGTCAACGGTGCTTACGGTACCGGTATTATGAGCATGGTGGAGAAGGGCGATGCCTGGGAAGAGGATACCGAGGTCGCGCAGCAGTACATCAGCAACATGGGTGCGGTCTACGGTAAAGGTGACAAGTGGAGTTATTATCGCGAAGGTGTCTTCGAAGCTGCCCTGCAGGATGCCGAGATCGTGGTGCAACCGCGGGAATCCAATGCCTGGGGTGCGCTATCGCTGGACCATGTGTATGAGTTCATGGGTGGCCTGAACCTGGCGGTGCGTTCGGTGACCGGCGCTGAGCCAACCGCTTACTTCAATGATTTCCGCAACGCCAACAACCCGGAAATGCAGAGCATGGAAGAAGCGGTGTGGACTGAAGCCCAGGCCACACTGTTTAACCCCGAGTACATCAAGGCCATGCAACAGGGCAGCGCTTCGTCGGCGGAAACACTGGCGGAGACCTTTCGCAATACCTATGGCTGGAACGTGATGAAGCCTGAGGCTATCAAAGATGAGCTGTGGGATGAAATCTACGACACCTATGTGGAGGATCAATACGACCTGGGCATCCAGGATTTCTTTGAGGAGGAGAATCCCTACGCGCTGCAGGAAATGACTGCGGTGATGATGGAGACCGCGCGCAAGGGTTTGTGGGAGGCCAGTCCGGAGCAAGTGCAGGCATTGGCAACATTGCATGCAGAACTGATCGAAAAATACGACGCGGGCTGTTCCGGCTTTGTCTGCGGCAACGTGAAGCTACGGGAGTTTATTTCCCAGCAGTTGCCCGAGGCCCAGCGCCAGAACTACGAGCAGCAGATCAAGAAGTCCCTGGAGGCGCCCACAGAATCTGAGCAGGATTCCATGGTGCTGGAAAAAGAGGTGATTCGTGAGGCAGAGCAGTCAGAAGTGCCTTTGATACAGCGCTTGAACTGGGGCCTGATCCTCGGCGTGCTGTTAATCCTGGCCACCATCGCATTCCTGGCGTCGCGTCGACGCCATGCCCACGCGCTGGAGCCGGAAGAACTGTAATGGATAATATTATCCTGTTCCTGGCCTTGTTCAGCCTCACCGCGACGGCCGCGCAAGTGTCGCTGTTTCGCCATTGGTGGCAGCAACTGGCGCTGGCGCTGGCGATAGCGGCGATTACCTATGCGTTCTATCCCAGGGCAATCGAGTTCAGCAGTACCGACATCGAAGCCTTGCTGGCCAATGGCGATGCCATGCTGGATATGTCGGTAGTGTTGGTATTGGAAGCGATGCTGATGTTGATCCTGGCGCTGTTTATGCTGCGCGAAATGTACACCGTGATTGCTTTTCCCTGGCGCGCGGTGCTGTGGTTGCAGTACCTGCCCATGGCCAGCGCGGTGGGAGTGTTGTGCTTTTACCAGGTGCATGTATATCAACAGGGCCTGCAGATGGATTTTGACAAGATCGCTTTGGTCTACGGTGGTGCCGTGGCCGTGGCGGTGGTTGTTCTGGCCTGGCTGATCAAGTTACTGGTACCGATGCGCGTGCTGCGTCTGGAGCTCAAGCTGGCCATGCACGCGGCGCAAATCGTGATCGCGGTGGCGGTTTCGGTGTTAACCGCTACTTATCCCTACCGCTCGGCCGATATCGAACCGAACCTGGTGGAATTTGCGGCAGTGACCGCACTGATACTCGTGGGCGTGCTGGTGGGTTACCTGCGCTACCAGAAAAAGATGCAGAAACTACTGATGCAAGAGAGGTGAACTAATGGACGTTATTATTCAGGCGCTGTACTGGATCTCGTCGGGGCTGTTGATTCCAACGATAGTGTTATTACTGCTGTTCCTGGCCCAGGGCCTATTCGTGGTGGGGGGCTTTTACGGCCTGTATGCCCACCGCATGGCTTATGAAAAATCGGTGAAACCGGCTCTGGACGATCTCGATGCACAGAATGCCCAGGAAGTACTTGCTGGCAGCCACATTCGCAAGACCGGCCTGGTGAACATCTACCTGGAACAGTTACTGGCGACGGCGCACCACCCGGTGAAGGCTGAGAAAGTGCTGGCGGATTTTGAAATGGCCTGTGAAAAAGACCTGGCCATGGTGAAGACCCTGGCCAAGATCGGGCCTATTCTCGGTTTGATGGGGACGCTGATTCCAATGGGACCTGCGCTGGTGGGTCTGGCTTCCGGTGATATGGCGTCCCTGGCGCAAAACATGCAGGTGGCCTTCGCCACCACCGTGGTGGGCTTGCTGGTAGGTGCCATCGGTTTCTTCTGTAACCAGATCAAGACCCGCTGGTACGCCTCTGACCTGTCCGATCTGGAATACGTCTACGCTGTGATCAAGGATTAGGCTGATGAAACGACATCGCTTTCTGCACAAGAACGACGACGAGCTGGATCCCCTGGCCTCGCTGACTAACCTGTTTGACGTGGCCATGGTATTCGCGGTGGCGTTGATGGTGGCTCTGGCGCAGCACCTCAATATAGCCGAACTACTGCTGGAGGAGGAGTTCACTATCGTCAAAAATCCCGGCAAGGACGATATGGAAATCATCACCAAGAAAGGCGAGGAAATAAGTAAGTATAAGCAGAACCAGAATACTGAAGCCGACCCCAGCAAGAGCCGCGGTAAGCGTGTGGGCACCGCTTATCAATTGGAAAATGGTGAGATTATTTATATACCCGAGTAAGCTGAAACACTCACTTTAACGGAGTCTGCACATTGAACTGGTTGTTGCTGTTTTTTGCCCTGGTAGATTTGGCGCTGCTGGCCTGGACGTTTGCCCGCGGTGAGCTGACCTCGCCGCGCCTATGGCTGCTGCGCATGATGCTGCTGGGTATGTGCTACGACAATCTGGTGCAGGGCCTGGGTAATTGGTTCATAGAGGCTGACTGGTATGCGGCAGCCAATGTGCCGCGCTTCGTGCTGCACTCCGCGGTACTGCCTTTTCTAACCTTGTTCGGCCTGTCGATTATGCGCGCCGCAGGTGTAAA